>JACPAN010000013.1 GCA_016180815.1 Elusimicrobiota bacterium | reverse complement strand
TTAAGCGCGCCTGTGTCCGCGATTTCCCGGATATGGGAGGCCATGGCTGAACCGATTCCGTTAATGGATTTAAGCTCCTCAAGAGGCATGTCCGCCAATCGCTGGGTCATGCCGGAAAGCACTTGAACCGCGCGTTCATAGGCTCTGACGCGGAAAAAGTTTTCCCCTTTGATGTCCAACAACTGACCCATGAGCGAGAGGATATTAGCGATTTGGGCGTTGCTGATTGCGGATCGGGCGGACATGGTCGCCGGGTGAGGGCTAGGCGAGCATGGCGGTCACTACCATGGCGGACGCCAAAAGAAAAATGGCCGCAAGCCCGGCAAAAACAGAGCCGACCAGGAGAAGGTAAGGCGAGAGCACGAGGCCGATCATGGAGAGTTCCCCCATATCCGCGAAGCGCCGCCTGATTTTGACGTAGAGAATGACGTACATGAGGAAAGGAAACAAGCCGTTTAAAAACTGGCTTAAACTGCGCGGGTAATCGAGCCCGAAATATTGCACCACGGCCATGGACAACAGCAGGATGGGCGCGGCCAGAAGATAGCTGGATTGGGCGGTTAACGTGATGTTGAGCAGTTCGGTCCAGGAAGGCTCGCGTTCGGGTTTTGTGCGCAAAAATTTGATCATGGTCATGATGCTGGCGGCCAGAAAGAATGCTAACAGAAAAGTGCTCAACAATTTCGACCCGAAAACCGGGATGATTTTAAGCACCGCCAATTTTTTCCCATGCAGCCAGGAGTTGTCCATGAGCAGGCGATTGATGGAGATAAGAACCAGGAGAAGCCAGGCCGGCCCGTCCCAGGGCCGCCCCAGCGGGCCCAGCGCTTTTAGTACCCTGTCCACAGGTAAAGAAGCCCGGTGGGCGGCAAGGCCGCTTCAGGCGCCACCCATTTCCAAATGCCGGTGGGCGATGAGCCTTTCAGAATTTCTTCGAGAAAATCTTCTTTGAAATCACCATCCCAGATGATTTTCGGCTCCCCGGTGATTTTGCCCATTTCTTTGGCGAGATCGATCGCGCCCTTGTAGCCGGAATCCTGGTCCACCAATTGAGCGGCTCTGGCTTGGGAGCCCAGGAAAATGCGCCCGTCCGCCGATTTTTTGACTTCCAAGGGCGGGATTTTGCGTCCTTCGGAAACCGCCTGCACGAATTGCTCATACGCGCCGTCGATCATGCTTTGCAGGATTTTACGCTCATCCGCTTCCATGGGCCGGAAAGGATTGCCGATGTCTTTGTAGGGACCGGATTTGATGGTGTTGAAGTTGACGCCGTATTTTTTGATCAGACCGTCGAAATGACCGGTTTGGAAAATGACGCCGATGGAGCCGGTGATGGTTCCGGGTTCCGACACGATGCGGTCGCAGGCGCTGGCCACATAATAGCCGCCGCTGGCGGCTACGTCGCCTAAAAGCGCGATCACGGGCTTGTTGTGCTTCATGCGGAGATATTTGATGGCTTGATAAAGTTCTTGGGAGCTGGCCACGGTGCCGCCCGGAGAGTTGATCCTTAGAATGATGGCTTTAATTTGTTTTTTCTTGGCCATCCGCTCCAGATTTTTTTTGATTCGGTCCACCATGGTTTCGTTCCAGAATCCGCCTTGCCGGTCCATGCGGATGACGCCGTCGAGGCGGATGATGCCGATCGCGTCTTTTTTATCGAAGTCAAGAATTCCGAATTTTTGTTTAAGGCCTTCCGGCTTTTGGGATTCGCTGTCCGCGACTTTGGGCCTGGGCCCGGAAAAAACAAGAATCAAGGCGGCCGCAAGGCTGGCTGCGTAGAGCAGGCCCAAAAGCGCCGGCCACGCGGCAGCGCGGCTTTTTGGCGCCGGGATTTCCGGGCTAGGGCCGCTTGTCTCCGGTTGCGGTTCCTGTTGAGGGTTCTGTTCCCAATTGTCCATTGTTTTGATTCTCTAATTTTTTCAAGCGAATATCTTGTGTCAGCTTTTTTCTAAGCTGCAATGAATCGACCCGGATTTTTTCATAAGGCAGCTGGTATTCGGTCGCCATTTCGCGCAAGCGCGCGCCGCGTACCCGTTTTTGAGCCAGCTCCTTGAGGGGCTGCTTGCCGCCTTCGGCGATCATTAAAAGCGAAATGATTTCCGCCCGGCCGAAACCCCGGCGCATGTACATGGATAGGTCTTGGGCCGGGTTGCCGGTGGAAATGGCGATGATGGACCAGTAATCCGTGGCCTTGGTTTTGGTTAATTCCTGGGTCAGGGCTTGGGCGTAAGGGTCGATGGGCGGGAGCGTGGGGCCGGTGGAATCCTTTTTGGAATAGGGGTCATCCATCCCCGGGCCGACGCCCATTTGAAAATCGTATTGGGCCCGGGCATGGTTGGCGCAAACGAACAACGCCGCAAGAATGGCGGCTGCGAGTAGAACTGGCACGGAAAGTCTCCTCATCCAGGAGTTGTTTGCCGTTCGATCTCGCCGCGCATGGGCACGAACATGACGCTGATTAATTCCCTTTGGGCGGCCTTGGGCGGGTTTGGAGGATCGGGTGTCTTTTCGATCAAAATCAGTTTTTGTCTTGATCTTGGTCCGATGGGCGCGATGAGTTTCCCCGGAGCGTTCAATTGCAGCATCAGGGCTTGGGGGATGCGCGGCGCGCCCGCGGTGATGATGATGCGGTCATAGGGCGCGTCTTCCATCCAGCCTTTGAAGCCGTCCGCCACTTTGACTTTGACGTTGGTGATATTTTCCCGGGCCAGGTTTTCATTGGCCATGAACGCGAGCTCAGGGATCACTTCAAGCGAAATCACTTCTTTGGCCAATTGCGCCAGCACCGCGGCTTGATAGCCGCATCCTGTGCCTACCTCAAGGACTGTTTCAGTCCCGGTTAAAGCGAGTTTTTCCGCCATATAGGCCACGATATAGGGCTGGGAGATGGTTTGGTTTTGGCCGATGGGCAAGGGCCGGTCCGCATAAGCCAAGGCCGGGGCCACGTTCGCGGGCAAAAAATGATGGCGCGGCACTTCGCGCATGGCTTTCAACACGCGTTCGTTCCTGACGCCCCGGTCCACGATTTGATTGGCCACCGCGGTCTGGCGGATGCGCACCCACTCCTGCTCGGAAATCGTTTGTTTGCGTTTAGCGGACCACATCGTCAAGTCTCCACCGTCACGGTCACCGGGCCGTCATTGGTGAGCGAGACTTCCATATGCGCCTGGAATTCCCCTTCCTCCACGCGCTTGACGCCCGCGGCTTTAAGCTCGTCGATGAATAATCGGTACAAGGGCAAAGCGGTTTCCGGCCGGGCCGCCTGGGTGAAGTCGGGCCGCCGGCCTTTGGAGGCGTCGCCGTAGAGGGTGAATTGGCTGATCACCAGGCACTCCCCGCCCACATCGAGCAACGAGCGGTCGAATTTTCCTTCATCATTCGGAAAGATGCGCAAATAAGCCGCCTTTTGGGCCAGGGTCTTGGCCGAGTCTTGGGTGTCGGTTTTGCTCACTCCCAAGAGTATCACAAATCCCGGGCCGATGCTGCGGCGAATATTTTTTTCCCGGACCGCCACGGAAGCTTGGCTGACCCGCTGGATAAGCGCCCTCATGACTCGTTATCGCGGATCAAGGACGGCGTTGAAATTCATCCCCAGCACTTTCCATCTCGCGCCGTTGTATTTGTTGATGTAGGCGTCCAGAGCTTGCTCCTCGACCGTGCGGCCCCAGGCCGCGTGGCGCACATACGCGCCGTCGGGTTTTTGAATGATCAGGCCCTGGTGGGTGATTAAGACCATTTGGTCTTCCCGGTTTTCGCGCACCACGTTGAAAATCGATCCGGTCGGGATTTGTTTGGCTTTGCCGGGCAGTTCGCTGGCCGGGATATAGGGGATGCGCGCGGTTTCATCGGGGAGGGCGCGGCCCGTCTTTTTCCATTTATCCGCCAGGCGTCTTTTTTGCTTGGCGCTCAAATGGTCGAACCCCTGAAGGTCATTGGTGCTTTTGGCGACATACCATTTCTGTTTGGAAATCGTTTTGCTTTCCCAGGCCACGGATTCGCCGCCGATTTTGTTAGTGATGTCTTTGAGAAAGCCCGCTTGCGCGTTGTTGGGGATCCAATCCGCTTCCGGAAAATGATTGCGCGCGCGATAGAAAACGCGGGCGTCTTTATAGCGGATTCGCTGAAGAACGGAGTCCATGGCCGATGATTGAGGCGCCAGGGCCATGGACATCACTGTTTCGATGAAAGTCGTGCAATCCGCGCAATCAAAGCGCAGCATGGGATCGCGGTCGAATTCCCCCTCCGGCCCTTCTCCGAGGGGGCCCAGTTGATAAGGCATGCCCAAAAATCGTTCGCTGATCATGGCGATTCTTAAGTTGACGTCGTTGGGATGCTTTTGCCGGGCTTCATTGATGATTTGCGCGATTTCTTGTCCGGAAGGAGGTTGATAAGCCGGCGGCTCATCGGCAAAAACCGGCAGCGGCAGCGCCGTGAAAGCGGCGAGCAGTAATGATCGAATGTTGAAATTAAGGCTCTTTATTCCATGAAACACAGAAGAATCGTCCTCCTTCATAGTGCAGTTCCCCGTAACGGCCCGTGCCTATTTTGAATGATTTGTTTTGAACTCGTTCGTCCCATTCGCCTTCGGGCAGCTTGAGAAAAAAGCGCAGCACGCCGTTGCTGCCGACTAAAACCACGTTTTGCCCGCGTTTCCCCGATATGGCGACGGTGCGGGCCAATTCATTGATTGAATTGATAACTTCCTGCTGCGTCGGTTTCCATCCGGCGTTATCCGGCCAGCGGGATTCCTCCTGCCAGGCGCGCCAGGATTCATAGCCGAATTCTTTTTGAATGCTCTCGTCGGTTTTTCCCGTCCATCCTCCGTAATCGATTTCTCTTAAGGTTTCCGTGACAATGGGGGTAACGGCGAGTTCCGCTTCTGTTAAGGCGATTTGGGCGAATTCCTTGGTGCGTTTAAGCGGCGAGCAGAAAACAGCCACGGGTTTGATTTTTTCACGCAGCAGTTTTTGTCCGAAGGCTTTCGCCTGCAAGCGGCCTTTGTCCGTCAAGGGGAGATCTTGGCGAGCGCCCACAGCCACGACTTTTTCTCCGTCGTTGAACGTATTGCCGTGGCGCACAAGAAAAAGGCGCACTTAAACCAGCTCGCCTTCTTTCTTGATGATGTCTTCAACCATGGCGATGTCGGAGGGATTGTCCACGGACCAAAGCGTGCGGCCGCGCGTGTCCACTAAAACGACGTCGATGGGCAGTCCGTGTTCCAGCGCGCGTAATTGTTCGAGCTGCTCGGCCAGCTCGAACACGCCGGGGGGCAGGGCCACCCAGCGTTTGAGCGCGTCCGGAGTATAGGCGTAAATGCCCAAATGTTTGTAGACGGGCAAATCCGCTGATTTTGGGTCGCGCACATAGGGGATGATGGACTTGGAGAAATAAAGCGCGCGTCCTCGTTTGTCAAAAGTGACGGTCGTGCCTCCGGCTTTCCCATTTTTTGAGGCTTCCCGGAATTTTTCAAAAACGTCGGCAGGCAACCGCACCGCGGGCGTGGCGATTTCGCAGGAGGGATTGCTCATCATTTTGTCGATTAACGCTTCGATAATCCAGGGCGGAGTCAAGGGCGCGTCGCCCTGAAGGTTGATGATGACGCCGGCCTCCGGCTTCAAATTTTTAACCGCGTCAAAAACGCGCTCCGTCCCATTCGCGCAGGAGCCCGATGTCATCACCGCTTGAGCTCCGATTTTTTTGGCGTGATCGAAAATTCGCTGATCGTCCGTGGCGATCCAAACGCCGGACGCGTTTTTAACGGCCCGGGCCAGATGCCAGACGCGCTCGAGCATGGTTTTTCCGGCGATGGCGGCCAAGGGCTTGCCGGGAAGGCGGCCGGAGGCCCATCGGACGGGGATGATAATAACGGCTTTCTTCACAGGATCATTTTAAACAATTGAGGAACATTCTCTCTTTTCCTGGTAATCTTAATGGGCATGCTATTGCTGATTTTGCTTCTCTTGCTGACGCCGCTTTGGGGACAGGAAGAGGATATCTACGCGGAAATCGATGAGCGTTACGCTAATGAAGCCGCGGCGCGATTCTGCGCCGATCCTTATCAATACGTCTGCAATAGGCCGCAGGTGACGGCCACCGAACAGCGCTACCGCTCCAGGAGGGACGATCTTGAAGGAAGAATCTGGCGGCGCAAAAGCAAGGCCAAAAGCATGGATGATTTATTCGGGCCTGTCCTGGAAATGCTGGGCTCGGACCTGGACCGGGCTTCTTTGCTGCATCAGCAGAGCGTGTTGGATGAAATCCGCAGAGACTTATTGGGAGCCATCAATAGGCAGCCGGGCTTGACGTCGGCGTCCAAGGGCGCCGCGTTCGGGGCTTTGTCGAACGTGACCATCCAGGCGCCCAACCGTTTGATGACCGCCCCGCAGAATTTTTATTATTCAAACCGATTCATGGAAATCTGCGCTTTAGAGGGATTGCGCGCCAATGCCTTCCCCGTTTTTGACGACGATTGGCCCTTGCTTTACCTGTGCCCCGGTTATTATTTGGCCATTGCCGGGTCTTGGGATGAGAACAACATGCTTTCTTCGGTTTCCGGGGACAGGGCCTTTCTGGTCGTGGCGCATGAATTGGGGCATTTCATCGATTACAGCAGCAATCCCGGTTTCCCCTACAATCGGATCGCTGATTGCGCCGAGAGCTACCCCGACGCCGGCCGTGAACGGTATTTGAGGGAATACACCGCGGATTATTGGGCGGCGGAGGCTTTGGCCTATCACCTCAAGGACCGTACCGACAAGGAATTAATGATTCAGTTTATTGCGGATACAACCGCGCTGTTTTGTTTTTCAGGTTTCCGGGAATCGAGCACGCACCCGTCGGCCAGGGTTTTTTTCAACGACATCCTTGGGCTTAATCCCGAACTGCGCAAGCTGTTAGGCTGTCCGGCTCCCGAGCGCAGCCGTTGCGATTTACAGCCGGACGAGTAAGATTAAATTTTTTCCAGTTTCCCTTCGCGGATATTGTCGACCAGCATATTCCACTGGTCCTTGGTCAGCACCGCGACTTTGTCGTCTTCCCCGATGGTGACGGTTTCATCATTGTGAATTTCGACCGTGGGGCAATAATATTCGTTGAGTTTACAGAGCACGATTTTTTTGTTGGCCATGGGATTCTCCTTAAGGGTTGTCCGGGCTTTAAGCCGCGATCAGTTCTTTGGGCCGGCCGGCGTTGGCCGCCGCCCGTTTGGAAGCAAGGCCCAATCCGGCGATGGCCCGCAACTCCGTTGCGCTGCGGAATCGCTGCCGGGCCGCGATATGGGGTTTATTGGGCCGGTGGAAAGTTTGAGGCGCTCGAGGGGTCTCGTTCGCCTGGTTTTTAGGTCGGGTCAAATAATAGAGAGGAATGCCCAAGGCCACGCCAGCCAGCAGGCCCGCGGCTGCGATAGGCCACGCGCTGCCGGGTGATTTGTCGCTAAGGCTTTTTTCGATTTCGGAAATCAATGGGTCAGCGGCAGGTTTCCGGTTGTTCTCGCGCAATGCCCAAGCTTCTTTTTTGGGCTGAGTCCTGGGCGCAGGCGCGGCCTTGTGACCGAGCAATTCCTTCAAAAAATCGGGGCTATTGGCGGACATTGTTCTGATGCCTTGGGCGGCGCGGTTGTCCAGGGGCTGGAGTTTTTCCTGGTGGTCGAAAATCTCGGACATTCTGCCGATTCTCCGCTCGGTCTCCGCCGAAGCGACGGGAAGATGGCTAACGACGGCGCAGAGAGCTAAGGTTGACGTCAAGAAAAGGGTTCGTTTCAGAGCGCGATTATTCATCATCGATCAGTTGCCGTCCTTTATTTTAGCTTAAAGCGAAATTAATTCAACGGTAATAGAGCTTAACTAATCAATGGATTTTTTGGTTGGGTCTTAGGGTTGAAAAAGAATAGGGACTAAAGTCCTATGCGCTAAGGCGGGGTTTATTTATCGATCATTTTGGAGCCGAAGATTTCCCATAGACCTAAAAGAATGGCCGCAATAGCCGCGAATTTGAGCAGGGGCGAAATTTTTCCCGTCTCCTGTTCAGTTTGGACGGCCGCTTCTTGAGCCATGACCATGCGTTCTTCCGCCGGCTTCCATTTGGCGAAAATGAGCCCGCATTTGCCGCATTCCGGAGTTCCGTCAGGGCTGTCTGTCTTACAATTAGGACACTGCACGATATCAAGGTTAAGCAGGGTTTGGTTCAAATGCAAGCGGCAATTTGGTTATCATAGGGTTGTTGCAAAAAACCGTTTTCGAGCCATCCGATTATTCCGCGATCAAGGAATTTGACCGGACCTTGTACGACCGCTTGTTGGGGCGGCCGGGCGAATATCCGTACACGCGGGGCATTCATCCGGACATGTACAGCAAGGGCAATTTGCCGACGGTCAGAAAATACGGCGGCTTCGGCACCGGCGCTGAATTGAACGCCAATATGAAGGAGCAAATCGCTTTGGGCGTGACCGGCCTCTCCATTGCCTATGATTTGCCTACGCAAATGGGCCATGATCCGGATCACCCGTTGGCTCAGGGCGAAGTAGGCGTGACCGGGGTTTCCGTGGCCTGCCTTGAGGATTATGAAGAGGCGTTTTTGGGGATTCTTCCGGATATCGCAGCCAAAGGCATCGGCGTTTCCAAGACAATCAATGCCACGGCTCCGATTTTATTGGCCTTTTATGTGGCCGCCGCCAAAAAACAGGGCGTTCCCCCAGCCGAGCTTCGAGGAACCATCCAAAATGACGTTTTAAAAGAGTACTTGGCCCGCAATACCTTTATTTATCCTTTGGCCGGAACTTTGCGTTTGGCCCGTGATGTGTTCGCCTGGTGCCGGGCGAATTTGCCGCGCTTTAACACCATCAGCATTTGCGGTTATCACATGCGGGAGAAGGGCTCCACCGCAAGCCAGGAACTGGCCTATATGTTCGCCAACGCCATCCAATATATCGTCACGGGCATGGCCGGCGGATTAAAGCCCGATGATATCGCCGCACAAATGAGTTTTTTCATCAATGTCAAAAAGAATTGCTTGGAAGAAACGGCCAAGTTGCGTGTCGCCAGAAGGATTTGGGCTCAGATCATTAAAGAAGGTTTCGGCGTTGACGCCGAGCGCCCGCAGAAGCTGCGCATGCAAAGCTATACCGGCGGCAGCGATTTAGTCAAGCAAAAACCGCAGTTGAACATTGTCCGCGACGCGGTCCGGACTTTGGCCGCCGTGTTGGGCGGGCCGCAGGGGACCAATACGACGTCGTTCGATGAAGCCATCACCATCCCCACGCCCTTATCCCAGCAAATCGCCATCGACACGCCGTATATCGTTTTGCTGGAGAAGTCGCTGTCCGGCATTATCGATCCGTTGGGAGGTTCGTATTATTTGGAATCGTTGTGCGACCGGCTTGAGGCCGATGTCTGGAACGAATTGGCGGCCGTCGCGCGCTGCGCGAGTTACCAGAAGGCCTTGTCGCGTATGCATCAACGTTTGGAAGAAGAGGCTTACCGGGAGCAGCGGGCTATGGATACCGGGCAGCGTTTGGTCGTGGGTGTCAATGGCAACCGGGAGGGCGAGCATCTTTATCCCGAAGTGCCGATTTTTGCTCCGCCCGGGGACCCGCGCGAGCGCGAACGCTCGCGCCTGGAATCCTTTCTTGACTATAAGCGCCGCCGGCCAATGGCTCTCGTTGACGCAAGTTTAAAAAGCTTGACCGCCGCGGCGCAAAGCGAATCGGACAATGTCATGGAAGCGATTTTGGCCTCGGTTGAAGCCGGAGCCACCTTAGGTGAAATCAGCGATACGTTGAGGAAGGTTTTCGGAACAGGCGGCTCGGCAGAGCCCTGGGAGCCTTCGGCTCCGATTGACGTTTTTAATGAGCCTTTGCGTTCATTCATCGGTAAAAAAGCCGCCGAGCACAAAAGCCGACCCTTCTCATCGAAAGCCTTCGGCCGGCTCGAAGACGTGCGCTATATCCTTAAATCCGATACCGGAAATCCGGAGGAACCCGGCGTTTTCCCTTATACGCGCGGCTTATCCGCGTCTTTTAAGCCGTGGAAGCCGGTGTCAAGGGCTGCCGCGGCCCCGGCTGTTTTAGCCGACGGTTGGTCCTATCGTGAGCAGGGCGCCGATGCCGTCCGGGAACTGGCCTTTAGTTTCTACGACGCGATGAGCCGGTTGTCAGCCGGCCGGGCTCGTTCGGGCAGCCGCTGCCTTTTGCTTTGCGCGCATAATGATTTTATTGAGGAAATCGCCAAATTTCGGGCCGCGCGTAGGCTTTGGGCCAAACTTAACAAAGGATCGAAACTCGAGATTTACGCCCGAACCTCATCCACGGCGTTGACCCGCGTGAAGCCCTGGAACAACATCGTGCGCAGCGCGCTTCAGGCGCTTGAGGCTGTTTTAGGCGGCGTCCAATATTTGGAAATTTTGCCGTTTGATTCCCCATTTCGCCCGGCCCTCCGGCGCGCGACCGAGTGGTCATCCTGGGCCGCGCAGTTGGCTAAAGACACGCATGCGGTTTTGCTGCATGAAATCGGATTAAATGGGCTGGTCGACCCGTTGGGAGGATCCTTTGCTTTGGAGGCCAGGACCGATGAGATTGAAGAATCGGCTCATCGGGAACTCGACAAGCTGTTGGCTCTTGCGCCTAAAGAAGCACAAAGGTATATTGCAAATTCTTTAGTTCATTCGTTGCCGGCCCTGGACCAGAAAAAAGTATATCCTGAGCAAAGTCGAAGGATGAATGGAACGCCTATTGTGGGTTTGAATATACAAACCAAGGGTCCCGACCCTCGTCCTCGGTTGCTGCCCATAAAAAAATCATCATCGGTTCGCAGAAAAGGAGTGTAGGTATGGCTAAAAAACATCGCGTTGAACATGTGCTGCCGGCATCCAATCCTAGATTCATCGAAAAAGCCGCTCAATCGGATGCGGATGTTTTATTTTTGGATTTGGAAGACGCGGTCGCGACCAGCGTCAAAGTCGCCACGCGCCAAACGCTTATCGATGCGGTGAAAGCCACGGACTTCAAGGGCAAGAAAGTGTTCGTGCGTCCCAATAACCTGCGCACCAAATGGGCGGCCGGAGACTATTATTTCGTGATGCGCGAAATCGGAAATTTGGTGACGGGCGTGACCTTGCCCAAAGTCGTGGGCGCCGAGGATATCGACGTCGTCGACCGGATTTTAACGGCTATCGAAGAGGAAAAAGGCTGGCCCCTGGGCCAATTAAAAATCGAAACATTGATCGAGCTGCCCAGCGCCGTGCTTCAGGTCGAGGAAATCGCCCGGATTATCCGGGATTCGGGCCGCGCCGGCGCCTTGATTTTCGGGCTGGTGGACTACACCGCGGCCACCGGCGGCCGTCCCCAAGCTCAAGAGGAGCAATGGACGTATCCCGTTTATCCCAAGAAGCGCATCGTAGACGCGGCTAAAAAATTCGGTTTGGATGCGATCGACGGCATCACCATTCACGTCAAAAATTTCGAACAAACAAAAAAAGACGCGCTGTTGGCTTCGCAGTTCGGATTTACCGGGAAATGGAGCCTGCATCCGGAGCAAATTCGCGCAGTTTTGGAAGCGGACAAGGAGCGTCCGTTCACCCCAAGCCGCGCCGACACCGCGCCCGGGCGCAACCGCCCCGGCGTCAAACCTTTTCCTTATAAAGAGCTCGAGCGTCTGGCTAAGGAATCGCTGCCTGTTTTCTCCCCGTTGACCCCCCGGTTGAAAGTGACCAAAGCGCGGCGCAGCGTGTGGACGGGTCCTGCTGTTGCGGCTCCGGCCGGCGTGGATGATGTGGCTCAAACCGTGGTTGCGGTTAAAAATCCTGACGATGTCCGCCAGGCTGCGGCGAAACTTAAACCCGGCCAGGGGATGTTCCTTAAAATCGATGCGCCTGAAACGCTGGCACAGGCTTATGAACTGGCCACGGCCTCGGAGCGCGTCGAGGGTTTGATTTATGCCTTGCCTTCGCAGGGCGACGCCTTCGAGTCCAAAGGCGCTTTGGTGGCTGCGGCCAGCGCCGCGGACGTTGACGCCATCGACGGCCCCGCTCTTGCGGCCAGAGCCCAGGAAGAAGCGCAACGCGCCGCCATCATGGGATTTTCCGGTAAAGTGGCGGCGTTGGAAGGCGAAGTGGTCATTTACAATAAAATCTTTTCCCCCACGCCCGAGGCCATCGCCCGAGCGCTCGAGGTGGTTGAGCTTTATCATAAGGCGGACGTGGAGCGCGGCTTGGGCGCCATCGTTTATGTCGATCCCAGAAAACCCAATGCCCAGGAAGAGTTGGTGGACGCGGCCACAGTCAAAGTGGAGCGCAGGATTTTAGCGGTCGCGCACAAGGCCAAGCTGTTTACGCCGGAGCAGGAAGCCCAGTATCAGAAGATTTTGGACCGGGAAAAGAGCCAGGACCCCCGCAAGGGTTCCGGTCCTGCGCCCGGATCAGGCTCTTCGTCTTCGGGCCAGCCGCAGCCGGCGTCGAATATTAAACGCGTCTCGATTTTGGGCGCCGGAGAAATCGGCGCGCCCTTGGCCGCGCGCATGGCCCGGCACGGGGTCAAAGTGGCGTTGGGCACGCTTCATCTCGACACTTTGGCCAAAGCCGAGAAAAAGATCAAATCGTCCCTGGAATTTCGAGCCAAAGAAGCCGTGGGCATTCTGCCTTTGGAGAAAAAGCTGGCCAAAGCCTCCCCTGACGAAAAATCGGTGATCGAAGCCAAGATCAAAGAATTATCTCCTCAAATGAAGGAATTAAGGGACCGGTGGCAGGCTAATATCACGACTTACCAGGACACGAATTATTTGAATTTGGTCAACGCGTTAAGCGCCCAGGCGCCGCAAATGGTCGTTGAGTGTATTCGCGAGGAGCTGTTGACCAAACAGTCCATTCTGGGCGAATGGGCCAAGGCGTTGCGCAGGCTCAAAACCTCGGACGCCAGTTTCAAGTGGCCGGTATTCGCCACAACCACGTCTTCGCTGTTGGTTACGGAGATCGGCCGTTCCCTGCCCAAGGAAGCGAGGGAGCGTTTCCTCGATTTCCACCCCTTTAATCCCCCCGACCGGATGGATTTGGTTGAAATCGTTTACGCTGAAGAAACCGATCCTTCCGTGGTCGAGGAAACCATGGCCTTCGCCAAAACATTGGCCTTGGAGCCGGTTCTTGTCAAGGATTCCTGCGGGTTTATCGTCAACCGGATTTTGTTCGTTTACCTCAATGAGGCGGTGCGCATGCTCGAGCGCGGCGAAGCCAGCCTAGAACAGATTATCCGTTCGGCTTATGATTTTGGCTATCCCATGGGTCCATTGCGTTTGGTTGATTTTGTGGGTGTGGATGTCGCGGAAGCCATCATTTCGAACCTGCACAATGCCTTGCCCGCGTATGCCGAAACCCCCAGTCTTTTGTTCAAAGCTTTGCTCGGCCTGGGCCGCTACGGCAATAAAAGTCAAAAAGGATTTTTCAGCTATGCGCCCGTGGTTCCAGTGGTCGCGGATGTGATCCGCAAGCGAAGCGCGGAATTGGGCGCTGATGAACGATTATTGGAGGCCGCCGCCAAATTGGGATTGCCGCTGGATTCATCCACGATGGATTTATTAAAGACCATGGGCGTTGACCCCGAAGGTTGCGGCCGGTTGGCCGAACTTTTGGGGCGTTCCCGGGCGGCTCTTGATGAAGAGGCTCTCAGGCTCCTGGCCCGTTATGGCGTTTCTTTGACTCAAGGCGCGTCTGATTTTGATCCCTTGCGATTGCCGTTGGTTATGCTTAACGAAGCGGCGCGCATTGTTGAAGACGGCTTAGCCTCGGTGGCGGACATTGATTTGGCCATGGATTTAGGCACGCGTTTTCCTGAAGACAAGGGCGCCGGCATCCGCTTGGCCGACGGCGTTTACACCATTGCTCACGAAAAAAGCCGGGAACCGCTTAAGAATTTATACGCTAAAACCAAATACCCCAAGCTGTTCGCATCCGGTCCCTTTGGCTGGGCGTTGCGCTTCGGGCTCGAGGAAGCGGTGCTGCGTTTGGAATCCTTAGCCGAACGCTTCGGGCCGTTGTATGCGCCCTCTCAATTTTTGCGCGATTTGGAATTAGGCTGCATTCCCAAGCCGGACAAAAATAATCGCTTCAGAACCGTAGCGTACAAGCGCGCGTTCGTCAAGCCCAAAGGCGCGGCCGGACCGGCGACCGAAATTTTCGAGGAAGGCATTGTGCCGACGATCAGCAATATCGGGGCTTATCAGATCAGGGCTTCGGTCCTGATTGCGGATATCAACGCCAACTGGAAATGGGGCACGCGGGATTACCCCATTGATTTATCCAAATATCATCACGAATCAGGAACTGTGGGCGGCAGCGCGGGCTTGGTGTTGGTGACCGAAGTGGGCAAGGAACTCGCTCAAGTGGGCACGATTAAACCCGGCGATATCGGCATCATGCTTTCCGGAAAGCATGATGTCATCACCACCGAAGCGTTGGGCGGCAGCGCCCAAGCGCATCGGAGTTTCCGTATCCACGCCTATGAAGCCAAAGATCCGTTGGAAGGCAGCTATAGCCAGGAAGTGGTTCTCGATTGGTCGCAATTCGTCAAAGTCGACGAGGGCGCCTATACGTTCGAAGAATTGGGCGGCGTGGGCCTTGTCTATCCCACGGTGCAGCATGCCTGGAACGTGTTGAACGTCAAAAAAGGCGATGTGGTTTTAGTCGAGGGCGCGGTCGGCGGCACGGGCGCGGCTGCGGTTGAAACCGCCAAGTCCAGGAACACGACCATCGTCGGCCTGGTTTCCTCCGAGGAACGGGGCCGCCGCGCCATGGAGCTTTACGGAGCGGACTCTTTCATTGACCGAATCAAACATGATAATGATGAGGATTATGTCAATCGCGTCAAGGAAGTGGTCAGGGAATTGACCGGTTCAAAACGCCTCTTGGACAAAGTGTTGGCGTATTCCGGGCAAGGCATGTTCGCGCGCCATTTACTTTCCGTCAGGGAAGGCGACCCGATGGACGCCCAGGATTACGGCGGGCAAGTCGCTTATTTCGGCGCCGGTGAAACCGGATTCGCTTTGGAGATCCCCGGAACCGCTTCCGATACGCCGCTGGAGGCCATGTTTGATCGCATCGCCAAACTGCGCCGGGAACGATACCGCGTGCCGCAGATGCGCCATTGCCTGATTGTGGCCGGAGAGGACGATCAGGAACTCAAACAAGCCGTTCAAATCGCTAAGAACCGGCGTGCGGACATTATCGTGGCGGTTCAAGACGATCGGCGCGAGCGCATGGTCCACGACTGGAAAATTCTTGATGAAAAAGGCTGGTGGCATAAGGCCAAATCAAGGGACGGCGTGGTGAATTTATCCCGCCTCGGGATTAAAGTCGAGCGCATGCCCGAGCCGCCGGCTATCTTGCCCGATCATCCTACCGAAGAGCAGAAAAAAAATTACGAAGCCAAACAGCAGGCTTATCACAATTACATGCGTCAGTCCCTGATTCCCTTCGGCAAATCGTTGGGCGAAATTTGGGGCAAGGATTCGACCGGACGCCCGCTGTATCCCGACGTAGCCGTTGTTTTGGCCGACGGGGCGTTGGCTGAAAATGTTTTGAATCACATCATGTTTACCGGATTCTTTACGCAAATCGGCTACCCTAACGATACCTCGCGCCTGAAGCTCAGGTGGCATGCGGCTTTGGGTTGGATGAATCAAAATTCCATCGTGTTGTCGAGAAAAGCGATTCTCGGCACGCATTACGCCAGCCCGGCCGAATCAACGGCCATTATCGACTGGATTATGCGCGGCGTGATCCGGCCCGTGGCGACCGAAGGCTATTGGCCGCGCCAAATCGGCCAGGCCCAGGAAGGCATCGGGACCGGTAAGAACGCGATTCTGATGGGCGTTTCAAAGCGCCATTTAAAAACTCTTGAGGATGCGTACCAAAGCCAGGATATCGCGCGTTTCATTGAGCCTTTAGGCCATGCCGAGGAGCCGATTAGAAAATTGGCGGCGCGAAAAATTCATAAAGCCGTTTCTTTATTAGCTGTTGAAGCTAAATCCGTTTTGGGTTCGGCCGGATTGGGCGATCTCATTCTTTGGCCGCCGACCGCCGGATTGGCCGTCGAGCCCAAGCGTTTCGAAGCGATCCGCGCGGCCTGGGGTTCCCCTGAGCTGGCGCAGGTGCCTGCCGAACATCAAGCCCGCGAATTCACCGTGCATGTGCCGGGCGCTCCCATCGATATTTTGATGCCGGCGGGCGAAGGCGCCATCAGCAAGTACTTGAGCCGCTTCGGGCATGGCTTGCAACAAATCGAATTTGTCACGCCCGATGTTCAACGCGCGACGGAGCTTTTAAAGAAATTCGGCCTTTCTCCGATTTACGAAGCGCCGAGGCCGGGAGCCAACGGCACGAAAGTCAATTTTGTTCTGGTCCCCCTGGCCGAGGATCGCAAAGTCCTCGTGGAACTCGTTGAACTTGTTCCGGGCGCGCGGGTTTCCTTGGCGCCCATGACCATGACCGCTTTGGACATCAGGGTTTTTGCCAAAGCATCGGGCGACAGAAATCCGTTTCATCTTGACGAGGTTTATGCTCAGCGCAGCCGTTACGGCGCCTGCATCGCCCACGGCATTTTAACGGTGACCAAATCCTTGGCTCATTTAGAGGAATTCGCGCCTGGCTATGATATACGATCGATTGAAGTCCTCAAGTTCACGGCCGCGGTTAAAGTCGGAGACCGGTTTTCCCCCGGTTTCGAAATCAAAGAGAAAACTTCAGAGGGTTTTCTGCTCGGCGTCACGGCGAAGAATCAGCATAGCGAGGACCTTTTTGAAGCGCAAGTGGATATGGTCCCGGCTTATTTTCATCCCGGAGCGGCGCCGTCAGGACGTCCGGTCGCGGCTTCCTGGGCTTTCCGCTGGTCCCGGGACGTCGCGCCTTTCGTCACCCGTCCGGCTCCTTCGTTGAAATCAGGCGATAACGCGGCCTTTCGGCCCGGCACGCCGGACACCGGATGTTTTGTCCTCTCCGAAGATACGATGCGCGCCTTTGAATTCATCGTCGGTTCCGGCAATCCTCATTGTTCGCGCCTGGCTTGTTTGGGGCCCATCGGCTGCACCTCCGCCCTGTTTGCGCCCGGGTATATTTTGGCCGGCGTGCGCGCGGGCAAGTTCGCGCGGATGTTGAAAACCGGGGAAGCGATTCAGACGCGAGTCAAGGTGCTTTCCGTCGAGACCACGAAATCCGGAAAAACATTGGCGAAAGTTTCCATCGATGTTTTGGATGAACACGGTTCCGTGTTGACCGAAGGCCAGGTCACTAAAATTTTGGCTGAACTAAAAAACACGAATGGCGTCTCCAAAGAAACCAAAGACGAAAAGGTCAGGTCAAAATAATGGCGGATACGGCCGAGCCGGTTCTTCGAGCTGCCTTAGCGCTCGAGACGAAAATAACCGAGCATTTGGCGGATGACTGCTCGCTTAAGGGGCAAATTTCTGCGGATAAAATCGATGAGCGTCAATTGGCCGCTTATGATCTGGCTTATCTTGCCGCCCAGTTGCGCGCGGCGCGCGCCTTATGGCGGTTTGCCTCAGAGTCCGGGCAGGATCTCGATAAGCGCCTGGCCGCGTTTTTGATCGCTGATGCCGCGAATGATTTCGCCGGCCGGGTTAGGTCCCGATTGCCTGAATTTGGCCTGACCAAAAAAGAGTTTGAAGCGACGTTGGGCGGCGATCAATGCGCGGCTTGGATCGCTGAAACGCTGGCGCCGGCGTTTTACGGCCCGGCGGCCAGGCTGTTGACTCAAGACGGGCCGTTGTTGGGTTTATCCTCCGAGCACGAAGAAATCAGGCAGCTGTTTAGGAAATTTGCCGAGACTAAAGTCGCGCCTGTGGCCGAGAAAGTGCACCGCGAAGACCTTTTGGCTCCGGAGGAGGTGATTCGCGATCTGGCTCAGATGGGGTGTTTCGGACTTTCCGTGCCGCAGCGCTACGAAGGTTTTCAGGATGACGCCAAGCCGGATAATCTGGGCATGGTGCTGGCTACCGAGGAACTCTCCCGCGTTTCTTTGGGCGTGGCCGGTTCTTTGATCACCAGGCCGGAAATTTTAGCCAAGGCGCTTTTAAAGGGCGGCACCGAGGAGCAAAAAGCCAAGTGGCTTCCCTTGATCGCCACCGGGCAAAAAATGGTTTCGGTGGCCGTGACCGAACCCGATTACGGCTCGGACGTGGCCGGAATCATCGTCAAAGCCCTGCCCAAAAACAACGGCTGGGTGATTCAGGGCACGAAAATGTGGTGCACGTTCGCGGGCCGGGCCGATTTGTTGATGGTTTTAGCCAGAACCGACCCGGACGCGTCTAAAAAGCATCGGGGCCTGTCCGTTTTTATCGTTGAGAAGCCTCCGTCCGATGGCCGCAGTTTCAGCTATGACAACCCCAAGGGTGGGCGCATCTCCGGACGCCAAATAGCTTGCATCGGTTATCGCGGCATGCATACCTTCGAGGTTGTTTTTGAGGATTTTTGGGTGCCTGCCGAAAATTTAATCGGCGGCGAAAGCGGTTTGGGCAAAGGGTTTTACCTGCAAATGGAGGGTTTTGCCGGAGGGCGGCTCCAAACCGCAGCCAGGGCCAACGGCGTGAGTCAGGCGGCTATTGATGAAGCTCTCAAATACGCGCTCGCGCGCAAGGTCTTCGGCAAACCCATCGCCGAATACCAGATGACTCAATGGAAACTGGTGCGCATGGCCGCGCTTCTATCGGGCAGCAGGCAATTGACGTATGAAGTCGCTCGGTTGTTTGACGAAGGCAAGGGTGTGATGGAAGCGTCTCTGGTCAAGCTTTTCGCTTCGCGCATTGCGGAATGGATCGCGCGCGAATCGACTCAGATTCACGGGGCCATGGGCTATGCGGAGGAAACGGCCGTTTCCCGTTATTTTGTGGATGCCCGCGTGTTTTCGATTTTTGAGGGAGCCGAAGAAATATTGGCTCTTCGCGTGATCGCTAAAACGCTGTTCGAAGAAAACCTAAAAGCCCGCACCCCTGCTTGAGCAGGCGTTCGTTTTTTCTTGCCGGTCAACCTACGGTTTCAGTAGTGGCTTTGTCCGCTGCGATGCGTTTCGTGCCCGTGATGGCTGCCGTGCTCATGGCGATGCCTGTTGCTGGCGTCTGATTTTTTGTGATGGTGATGATGATAACAGGCTCCTGCCATCGAAGCCGCAATGATGAATGCGACGGCGGATAGAAACCATTGCGCGCGCCGGTTGCTGCCTAAGATGCGTTTCACTGATTTCCCCCTTTGACCATGCCTCAGGCATGGTCAATCAAGGGTAACACCCCGGCGCTTTGCGCGCAATAGCTTGTTACTTTACAAGCTGTAGCCCGCTTCCCCATGCTGGGTCAAGTCGAGCCCGATTTCCTCTTCTTCTTCGCCGACGCGCAATCCGATCACGGCATCGATGGCCTTGAACATCATCCAGCTCATGATAAAGGCGAAGGCTCCGCAAGCGAGAACGGAAACCGCCTGAACATAGAGCTGATGAGGATTGCCGTAGAAAAGGCCGTTTGCTCCGTTGGCATTGATGGTTTTCGTGGCGAATAGCCCGGTGGCCAGCGCCCCCCAAATGCCGCCGATTCCGTGAATGCCGAAGGCATCCAGCGAATCGTCATAGCCTAATTTGGCTTTGACGCGAATCGCTCCGTAGCAGAGAATACCCGCAATAGCCCCGATCGCCAATGCAGACAAGGGCGTGACGAATCCGGCTGCGGGTGTGATCGCCACTAGACCGGCCACCGCGCCGCTGGCCGCTCCCAGGGCCGTGGGCTTGCCTTGGCGCCACCATTCGGCGAATAACCAACTGATCGTGGCTGCTGCCGCGGCCGTATTGGTGGTGACAAAGGCTGCTGTCGACAGGCCGTTAGCTGAGAGCGCGCTTCCGGCATTGAACCCGAACCAGCCGAACCAAAGAAGCCCGGCTCCCAGAAGCGTCATGGTCACATTGTGGGCTTGAAGCCCTTCTTGTCCGTAGTCTTTGCGCTTGCCGATAAACAAGGCCGCAGCCAGGGCCGAAAGCCCGGAGCTGATATGAACGACATTGCCTCCTGCGAAGTCGAGAGCCCCCATGTTTTTAAGCCAGCCCCCGGCTCCCCAGACCCAATGAGCCAATATGTCGTAGACGAATGTGGCCCAAAGCACCGAAAAGACTAGGAAACTTTTGAACTTGATCCGTTCGGCGAAGGCCCCGGTGATAAGCGCGGGCGTGATCACCGCGAACATGGCCTGATAGATCATAAAGGCCTGATGCGGAATGGTCGCGGCATAGTCGGCGTTAGGTTCCAATCCCACGCCCGTCAACCCGAACCAGTCCAGGCTGCCGATGAAGCCTTTGATGTCCGGCCCGAAGGCGAGGCTGTATCCCCAGAGCACCCATTGGATGCCGATTAAGGGCACGGCCATGAGGCTTTGCAGGATCGTTCCGATGACGTTTTTTCGGCGAACCATGCCCCCGTAGAAGAGCCCGAGCCCGGGGGTCATGAGCATCACAAGCGCGGTTGAGAGGAGCACAAAGGCCGTGTCCCCAGCGTTTACGTTTCCGTGGTCCATGAGCGTTCCCTCCTTATTCGTCTTTTCATCCAGGGTTCCGTTCGCTCGCACACACGGACCGTCCGGCCGCCGTTGGCCGGAAATAAAAAATCCCTAAACGCTTCTTTGCGCTTAGGGACCGCTTTGTCCGCTTCGGCCTCAACAACTTCCGTTGTCGAGGCTTTGCCCTCAACGCTTCATCGCGCCGCGAGGCAACATATTATTAATAGCAGATGATGTTGAATTTTGTCAAGGGCCGTTATTGATGAGATTCAAGGATTCTTCCGAAATCAAGGCTTGGGCCAAAGTGCCGTGGGTCGTCTCCAAATCCCTGTAAAAATTAGCCAGAGCTCCGACGCTCATGGAATGCCCGTTCCATTGGACGTTTTGATGATGATCAACCGAAGTCTGCAACTGAAGGCCGTAGATTTTCTTATATATTGCATCCGCAAGAATAATCGTTTTGACCGTCGTTATCAGCTCTCTTAAATCGTTATTTTGAATGGATTCAGGCGCTCTCAACGAGATTTCCTCAACGTGCATCACTTCATGGTAAGCGACCGTGTACTTGGACAGAAATAAATCGTTTTCCCAATTATCGGCGGCTTCGATGATGGCATGAACCCGCCATGTATTGTGCTCATTTTCCGAGTCATAAACCCAAGTTTTGTTTGAGGCGGCGCCGGGGTGGCCCGTTCTGACCCATTCGACGATATTCTCCATCGTTACCCCGGCGTCCTCATATTTGCGGATGTATTGTTGAAACAAGGCCATGGCGATTTTATCGGCCTTCTTCTTTTTATTTTTCGGGATCAGGTGAATCAGCCGGGGTTGGTAAACGGCATTCACAAAATCGGCGAACGCGGGGTTGTCGAGAGCGGCGTTTCGAATTTCTTCATATTCCGCGGCCCTTGATCCCACAACCGGGCTTCGGACCGTATGCTGGCCTGGACTATTGAGGAAGTTCAGGCTTTCTTCAAGCTCGGCGCGCCGCTCATCCGTGATGGGTTCATCAAAATCTTCATCATCGGAGCGGCTTCGCTGGGGGCTGACTTCGGTGCCCTCGCCTTCCGTGCCTTGAGAGGGCGTCGGCTGGGCGCTGGCCGTCAAAGAGGCGAACACCCACGGCCATAGGAGGATATTCGTTTTTATGGTTCGTTTTAGAATCTGATGCAGTTGTCGGTCTCGGGATCTTGATGGTCTTCGCATAGCGGGGGCACCTCAGGCGCTGTCGGCGATGGGATTAGAACATTAAGAAAATTTTCATCGAGAGATCTGCTTAGCGCGGAAAACTTTGCTTTCAAGTTAACCGCCGCCCCGCGAAAGCTTTCTCCAGCGTCCGCGGGAGTGGTTCGGTTCATTCGCCGTTGGGCTCGGCCCGCTTCCTGGGCCGCTCTGACGAGCATGTCGTTGAAATTTTGGTACTTCTTCGGCGCCACGAATACTTTATTGCAATCATTGCGGGCCAGTTCATCTTTCCCCGATTGCAACACTTGCTGCAGCTCGCTACAGGTCTGGGCGACGCCGAATTCCTCGCCGATGGTTCGATTATTGGAGCCTTCGTAACGGTCGAGATTCTCGGCAATCGTGCAAAGATTGCCTACCGCCCGCCATTCTGTTCTGCCCCCCGTTCGTTCGCCGTCGGAGTCGTCCCTTGGCCGCGTGTATCCTTCATTCAAGATTCCTAAAAAACCGTTATAGGGCAATTGCCATGCGCAGTAATGATCCTCGCCGACGGGATCGCAACAGCCTGCCGTAGGATCGGCGGCGGTTCCATCGGCATAGGCTCCTGAGTTGATGCCGAACATAAAAACAATGGACGCTAAAATAAGTAATTCTTTTTTGTCGTTCATAAAACCCCCTGTTCTTTTAATTATTTACCAGCATTTTGCGCCGCAAACAAGGAGCAGATGAAGCGGCCTTCGGGGAGCGGCGCGGTCGCGTCCTGTCGTTAGTTTTTCGGGGTTGGTTTTGTCGGGAAGCTGGAGGCGACTTCCTGGGCGATCAAAATAGCCTGGGCGATTTCTTTCATGGATTTTCTCAAGGCCATGCTCTGCGATTGGATGCGGCGGAAGGCTTCGGCCTCCGAGAGAGACTCCGTCTCCATTAAAATTCCCTTGGCCCGCTCCACGAGTTTGCGGGTTTCCAAATCGTCTTCCAGTCTTTGAATGCGCTTGCCTTTTTGCTGCGCATCTTCGTGAAGCCGGGCGTTCTCGATCGCTCCGCCGATCAAGCGCCCGATCGTGGCCAGTAAATTGATTTCCCTTTCCAAATGGCGCCGCGCTTTTTTGTGATGCACATTGATAACCCCGGTCACCTCTTCTTTCATTAGGATGGGCGCTGATAGAAAGGATTCGTAGCGGTCTTCGGGGAGGTTGTGGAAAAATTTGAACCGGGTGTCATCCGAGGCGTTTTTGAAAATCGCCACCGGCTCTTTATGCGTAGCCACCCAGCCCGTGACGCCTTCTCCCAGTTTCAAGCGGATGCGCCCGATTTCCTGAGGATGCGGGTTTTTCGACGCGCGCAGAACAAGCTCCGAGGAGCTGGGTTCATGGACGTAGAGGAAGCAGCCGTCCGCTTTCGTGACCTCGGTGACGAGTCCGACGACTTGAGTCAGGATCCGGTCCAATTCCCACGTGGAGCCGATGATTTCACTGACTCGATGAAGAAGCTCGATTTCTTTGTCTTTTTGGCGAAGAAAAGTTTGCAGGCCTTTAACGGTTACCCGGCTGTTTGCCATGCATTTCCTCCTTTGGTTCGGAACGAATTATTATAGCCGACTTGACAATAAACGGTGAATATCGGAAACTCTCCATGTACGATGATGTACGACCGCCCGGGTGATCCGGGCGGCGCCCGAAAAGGGCAGGACAATGATGTCCCTAAGCGCAAAGCGGCGCTTGGGGTTTTTTGTTTTTAAACCCCGAACATGTTGAAGAAGGAGGATTCATGCCGGAATTATTGACAGCAAAAACGGCCGAGGAAGTGGTTCTCAAACGCACCAACGGCGTGCAGGCGATTACCATGACTCCGTCGGCGGATGTAAAGCGAACGCCCAAAGAAGTCATCGAGTTCGCCAAAAAAAGCAAGATCGAGATGGTGGACTTGAAATTCGTCGATTTTTTGGGGCAGTGGCAGCATTTTGGAATGCCGATGACCGAATTGACGGAGGGCCTTTTTAAAGAAGGCACAGGCTTCGACGGCTCATCCATCAGAGGCTGGCAGGCGATCAATGACAGCGATATGCTGGTTGTTCCCGATCCGGATTCAGCCATTGTGGATCCGTTCACCAAAGTGCCGACCCTGTCCCTTGTCGGTAATATCGTTGACCCGACCACCGGCCGGCGTTACGGCAAGGACCCGCGATTCGTGGCTCAGAAAGCCGAGGCTTATCTGAAAAAAACGGGCATTGCGGACACCGTGTGCATCGGCCCGGAAGCCGAGTTTTTTATTTTTGACTCGGTGCGTTTCGACCAGACGGCCAATGCCGGCTATTACTTCATCGATTCCGATGAAGGCATCTGGAATTCCGGCAAAGAGGGCCCCAATCTCGGCTGGCGCCCGCGCCACAAAGAGGGCTATTTCCCGGTCCCGCCCGTCGACGCTCAGGAAGATATCCGGGCCGAGATGGTCCGGGAAATGGAGCGCTGCGGCATCGTGATCGAGAAGCAGCATCATGAAGTGGCGACCGCCGGCCAGGCGGAAATCGACATGCGTTTCGATACCTTGACCCGGATGGCGGACAAGGTGATGCTGTATAAATACATCATCAAAAACGTGGCCAAGCGTTACGGCAAAACCGTCACCTTCATGCCCAAGCCCATCTTCGGCGACAACGGCTCCGGCATGCATACGCACCAGAGCCTCTGGAAAAAGGGCGCGCCGCTGTTCGCGGGCAAGGAGTACGCCGGTCTCTCCGAGACCTGCCTGTATTACATCGGCGGCATCTTAAAGCACGCTTGGGCGCTGGCGGCCTTTACCAACCCGACTACGAACTCTTACAAGCGTTTGACTCCGGGTTTCGAAGCGCCCGTCAACCTGGCTTATTCCTCGAGGAATAGGAGCGCGGGCATCCGCATCCCGGTCTATTTCGACAAGCCGGCGGCCAAAAGAATCGAAGTCCGCTTCCCGGACCCGATGGCCAACCCTTACCTTGCCTTCTCAGCGATGATGATGGCGGGTCTAGACGGCATTGAGAACAAAATCCATCCGGGCCAAGCCTTGGAGAAGGACCTCTACGGCCTTTCCGATACGGAGGCCGCCAAGGTCAAGCAGATGCCCGGCAGCCTAGCCGAAGCCTTGAATGCTCTTGAGAAGGACCATGCCTTTCTTTTGAAAGGCGATGTGTTCACCAAGGACATCGTTGAAACCTGGCTCGATTACAAGAGGAAGAAAGAGGTTGATTACATCCGGCTGCGCCCGCATCCGGCTGAGTTCTTTCTCTATTACGATAACTAAGGTTCAGCCTTAGTTCGGATTGAAAATCGCTCCGGGACAACAACCGGAGCGATTTTTATTTTTGCAGGCCGCCGGTTTCAAGAACGGCCAGGAGGTTTTGATCTTTCTCTTTCTCGAGGAAACGGCTGACGCCTTCCTGGGCGTTTTTTTCGCTCTGTTCAATTTGAGACAAAAAAATGAATGCGGCGAAACGAACATAGGCCGCCGGATCGTTAAGCATGTTCAAGGCGTCTTGAATGATGGTTTTTTTCGGGAAAACAGGCAGATAGACGTTTAAATATTTTCCTCTAGTGAAAATACGGTCCGAGTAGCGCACCCGGTCCCGGTATCGTTGCATGGCTTTCTGATGCGTTTTCGCGATTTGATAAAGGGCCACGTCCGCGTTTTGGCTGACATTGCCCAGGTCGTCGTCCAGGCGTTCGATCAAGGGCTCGATGAGGGACCGGTCTTTCATTTTGCCGGCCCGGATGCAGGCTTCGGCTCTGATGGCTCCGTTGCGGGAGCGTAAAAACGGAATCAAGTCCTCGGGCGTTTTTACCGGCGCAAGCAATTGATCGCGTTTGGCGTTTAGCTCTTCGACGACTTTTTGAGGATGGGTGTTAAAGGGCCAGGCTTTTCTCCAGCGCGCTTCTTCTTCATCCGTAATCACCGCGCCGAAAGCCGCGCTCGCGGCTCGCTTGGGAAACAAGCGCCGGGCTCCGTCGAGCACGTAGAAAGCGTCAACTTCCAGGCCGGCGTTGAAAAGCGATTTCGCGAGTTCCATATGCGCTTTGGGATCAAAATAATTTTCCCGATACCGGTCCCTGGGGCCGCGCAGTTTCGAGAGCACCTCGGCCGTCAGCGGTTCTTCCATCAATAGAGGGATCTTGGCGCTTGTTTGGCCGGGCGCTATTTTTTGTTTGGCCGGGCGCAGAGCGAAGAACAGCACGATCGCGGCAACAACCGCGGCGGCCGCGATCCACTTGCCTTTGCCCTGCCAGGGCTTGGAAAATAGGGCTTCGTTGATGAGCACATCGGCATCTTGGGGGCTTTGCCCGTTTTCGATCAGGCTTTTGCGGATATCATCGAGCGTGTAGCTTTTATGGTGTTCCCGGATCAGCTTGATAATTTCTTTTTTGTTCATGGGTAGAAGGCATTAAATAAAAAAACCGCCCCGGTAGGAACAGTTCCTTAGAGGGGGCGGTTTTTTATGCCTGGATTTTTTTGTTCAGGCCGTCAAAACCTCTCGTCCTCCGTTTAGGGAGAATTTGGCCAGAAGCGGCTGGGCTTTTTCCGGTTGGTCCACGATCAAGACCACGCGGCCGGAATATTCTCCGGGATTGGCCGTGGCGTAAATGTTCAGGATATTGACGCCTTTTTCACCTAAGGCTTTGGCCAGACGGTTTAATTCTCCCGGTTTATTGGATAGTTCCACGTCCACCGCCGGCGTTTCAAACGCCTGATAGCCTGATTTTTCCAGCAAACGTTTGACGTTGTTGGATTCTTCCGCTAAAAAGCGGAAATAAGCCACGTCGCTTAAGCTTTCGGACATGAAGCTCGTCACGTTGATTTTTTCCGCGGCCAGGGTTTTCGTGAGCTTGGATAAAGCCCCCGGTTCGTTGGACAAGGGAACGCTGTATTGGACTAATTTATTTTTTGCCATGTATTCTCCTTTTACCGGTATTCGCTGTAGTACCGGATCTCCGTGAATTCTTCTGGTTTGGATTTGGCATTGGCGCGCGCCACCAGCGCGCCGATCCCGGCTCCGGCGCCGGCCAATGCTGCTGCGATCGCAAGAAGACCCAGCCCTCCCGCGACAGAGAGAACCGCCAATCCGATCAGAAGCCCGGTTCCGCCGCCGGCCAGTGAACCGATCATCGCTCCGAATCCCGTTTGTGAGGAAACGTAGCGGTCACGATTCACGATTTTATATTGGCTCGTTTCCTGGTGATCCTGGATATAAGCCGGGGGTACCCAGGAACAATGCGTGTAGCTGATCCCGCCGGGATAGGGATAGTAGTAATGATGCCCATGGCAGCTGTAATAGCCGGGACGATAGCGCTCCCCGATGATTTCATCGTGCCGGCTGATTAAGGCGACTCCGTTGTCATTGACGGCCAACGGCTCTGCCTGGGCCTCGGGCGGAGGCGGCGGGGCCCCGTCGAATCGCGCCATGGCCTCATGAGCCGGGGCTGTTTCCGGCCCTGCCAGCGCCGATACCGGAAGCGCCTGTCCTCCTGCCGCGGCCATGGCCGGAAGCAGGGTTAAAAGAGCGAGCAACATTCTCATCGAGTACCCCCTTTGGTTTTTAGTTTGGTCCAGGGGTTTTTATTCTTGAGTTAAATGTTTTCCGTTCGCCTATACTCCCGGACTTCGGTGAAGGATTCAGGTTTCTTTTCGGCCGCTTTTTTAGCGACGGTATGGCCGATGGCTAAACCTGCGAATGCGCCGACCATCCCGACGACAGCCAAAAGCACGATAGGATTGAAACCGGTCAGCAAAGCGAGCAAGCCGCCGACAGCCAATCCCGTTCCTGCTCCGGCCAAAGTGCCGATGAGCTGCCCTGTGCCGCTTTTGGCTTTGACATAAGCCTCGCGGTCGACGATTTGATAGTCGCTGGTTTCACGGTGCACTTCAACGCGCTGAAGCGGAAGATAAGTGCAGCGTTCCATGTCCAGCCTGCCCGCAGGCCGGCACCGCTCATACCCGCCTTGGGTATAGGTGCGGAGCAATTCGTCTCTCTGACTCATCAAAGCCACGCCGTCTTTGACGCTGATGGGAACCGGAAGGATATGAACCTCGCCTTCGGGTTTTGCTCCATCGTAACGCGCGGCCAGTTCATGAGCGGCTTGCGCATCGGGTCCGGTCAATGCGGCCGGTTCAACGGGCGCCGCGGCCCAGAGAAGAAAAGGCGTTCCAGCAATAGCTGCCGCCACAGACAGTATTTTCATTTGTTGCGTACTCTCCTTTTTCTTGTTCTATTTCGCCAACCATAAAAATTGTAGTAAATTGTTTTCGTATGAAAATTTTAGAGCAAGAAGGACTCACTTACGATGATGTTTTGCTGGTTCCCCAGCGCACGTCCCTGACTTCCCGCAAAGAAGCCGTGGTCACCACCAAGCTGACCAAAGGTTTGGATCTTCAGATTCCTATTGTCTCCGCCAACATGGACACCGTGACCGAATCCGCCATGGCCATCGCCATGGCGCGCTTGGGCGGAATCGGGATCATCCACCGTTACTTGACCATCCAGGATGAAGTTCGCGAAGTGGAAAAAGTGAAGCGCTCGGAGTCCATTGTCATCGATGAGCCCCATACGATCAGCCCGGATATGACGGTTGAAACAGCCACGGATACCATGAATCGCCTCGGCATACGCGGTTTGCCTGTCGTGAAAGGGAAGAATGTTTTGGTCGGCTTATTGACGTTTCGTGATACGCTGTTCGTCGATTTTCCGGCCAAGGTCAAAGTGGCCGAGGTGATGACGCCCAAGGAAAAGCTCGTCACCGGAAAACCCGGCATGAGCACGGAAGAAGCCAAAAAGATTTTAGAAGCCAACCGTCTCGAGAAGCTTCCTTTGGTCAACGGCAACGGCGAGCTCCATGGCTTGATCACGGTTAAAGACATCATCGAAAAGAAAACGTTGTTCCCCCATTCGGTCAAAGACAAGAAAGGCCGCCTGTTGGCGGGGGCGGCCATCGGCGTTAAATCGGATTTTATGGAACGCGCCGAAGCTCTGGTCAGCGCGGGCGTGGATCTCTTGGTCTTGGATATCGCGCACGGGCATGCGACTTACGCGATCGACGTCATCAAAAAACTCAAAGCGAAATGGCGCGATCTTCAGGTGATTGCCGGCAATACGGCGACCTATCTGGGGACGAAAGAGTTGGCTGAAGCCGGCGCGGATGCGGTCAAAGTGGGGGTAGGTCCGGGCGCCACTTGCACCACCCGCATTGTAACCGGCTCAGGCGTGCCGCAATTTACGGCGGTGATGGAATCCGCGCGCGTGACCAAGGAAATGGGCGTTCCGATTATCGCGGACGGCGGCATCCGGACCTCCGGCGACGTGGCCAAGGCGTTGGCGGCCGGAGCTTCGACGGTGATGGTGGGTTCATTGCTCGCCGGAACCGAGGAAAGCCCCGGCCTTTCGATTGTGCGCGACGGCAGCCGCTATAAGGTTTACCGGGGGATGGCGTCCTTGGGCGCGGCTTTAGGCCGGGCCAGCCGCACCGGAGAGGAAATTGACGTTGATGATTTTTCGGATGTGGTTCCCGAGGGCGTCGAAGCCTTGGTGCCTTATCGGGGCGGCTGTACCGACACTATCAATCAGTTGGTGGGCGGCCTTCGCTCCGGCATGAGCTATAGCGGTTCCCGAAGTATTCCCGAACTGTGGGAAAAAGCCATGTTCGTCAAGATTTCCCAAGCAGCTTTCCTGGAAAGCCGCCCCCACGACGTCGAAAAACCTTAATTTTTTAGGTCGAAAGCGATCCCGAAAAGGCCTTTGAACCCGTTGAGTTTGTTGCCCGAAGAGCCTTTGTAAATTTCCGTCAAACCCAGGGAATAACGCATGTCCGCGACAAAACTGACGGACTTGTGGAACGCCCACTCAACGCCCCAGCCGATATCGCCGGCCAGCTTGATGGATTCCGTGGCGTCTTTAAGGTCGATTTTAATGCCCGCCGAGTAGCCGAAGATATTTATTTGCGTGGTGATCGATGAATCGAGCAGGAAGCCGATATTGGGTCCTGCGAATACGTAGGGCTTGAAATTTCCTTTGCCGAATTTGGCCTTTAAAAGAACGGGCAGCTCAAGATAACTGAGTTCATATTTTGCGGGGTTGATCGCGGCGCATCCGCTGGGGCAATAGAGAGAGATTTCATAAGGCGCGTAGAGCAGTTCCGGTTGGATATAGAACGGTTCTTTCAAGGCGATTTCAGCATGGACGCCACCCCAGAACGACGTTTCATTTTGATCCTGAACCGTAGAGCCGGTATCATAGCCGGGCAAACTGGTGCTGGGCCCGAGTTGAACGCCCCCTCGCATCGGTCCAAGGGCTGACGCTGACACAGGCAGAAGCAAGACCGCAAAAAATAACAGTTTCATCGGTATCCTCCTTTTAGTTTAAAAAGCCGCGTTGACGCCGACCACGTAGAGGTCGTTTCTGCCGGAATCGTCGCTGTGCGTCTGGCCGGTGGGCACATTGCCGCCGCTGATGAAATTAAGCGGCGCGTACCCTGCGATATGAATGTATTCGGCGAAGAGTTTGACGCTGGGTTCGATAAAGCTGGCTAAACCCCAGACCCATTGATCCTGGAATTCCCAGGGGGCTCCGTTAGGGCCCGCGACGAAGCGGCTGAATTCGCCGGATAAATCCAATGGTTTTTTAGCCAGACTCATCCGGTATTTGCCTCCCGCCCCGAAGCTCGTGACCCTGCTGGCCGCGAATTGAGGGATCGCGGGATTGAACGTGCCGGGCCAGACGTTTTCCGTCTGCGCAATTTCCGCCTGCAGCGTCAGATCAGTCAAGCCCAATTGGCTATAGACGTCAAAGGCGGCGTTGTTGTCTTTGCAGGCGGCGAAGTGCGTGATGGGAAAGTCTTGGCAGTACGCGCTGCCTCGCTGATAAGAAGTCCCGACGAGCAGACTGGTTTTTTTATCGAATTCGTGCGTATAGTTCGCGTCCGCGCTGAAATTGTCGAGCCTGCTGGGCACCGCCGTGCCTGCCACGGATGTATTGTTGGAGCGAAATTGCGCGCCGCCTTCCACGCCCATGAAACTCAGGCGCAATCCGTTTTTAAGGAATCCCAAGGTAACGCCGTTGGCTAATCCGCCGAAGGCGTGCCAGACCGTCGAAGCGGTGAACGGATTGACGGTGTCCGTCAATCCGAAAGGCGTCGCTGATTTGCCGATGCTCGCGTAAAAAGGCGATTTTTCCAAATTGCCGAGCAAAACATAGGCTCGGCGCATCTGCAGCAGGTTGCGGGCCAACGCGGTGTTGGTGCCGGCCCCAAAGCTTTGTTCCGGCTCGTAGAGAACGTCCATCTGCGCCGCTACCCATTCGCCGATGGCGGCTGTGAGGCCGATTTGGGCGGAATGGACGACGGCCTCGGAAACCTCTCTACCCACTTGATTGCTGACGGTGGGCTGGCGCATGAGATAGCTGAACTTGTGATCCAAGTTGCTTTTCTGATAATCGGCCATGGATGTGACCGCGCCCCCAAGGATCACGCTGTCGGAAGTCAACTCGCCGGATTGTTTTTTCTGCAGGATGTAAAGCTCTTTACGGTTGATCCTGGTCGTGGCATCGAGCATGTCGTAGCTGAATTGATGGTTCAATTGAACAAGCCCGGAGGCATTTGAAGATGATGATCCGCTCGGCCTGGATTCTAAAAGACGGACTTTTTCTTTCAGCTCTTTGTTCTCCGCGGCCATGTCGTTGACCTTGGCGTCGAGCTCTTCCAATGTGACGGCCCTTGCGTCATCGACGGTCAATCCAAAAATGATGAATAGAAAAACGAAACGGATTTTCTTAGGCATTCTCTCCCCTCGCGTACATGATGCGTTTAATGATGCGAAGTCTACTTATAAATTAGGCCGCTTGCAATTCGTTCGATGAGTTCAAAAGGTACTAAGATGGCAAGTATGAAAAATAAATTGTTGTTCGGTCTGATTTTAGGGTCTCTTGCCGGAATCCTCGCCGGGACGGCTGTGGGCGGGTATTACGGTTTTCGCCACGGCATGGAATTTATCCTCAATGAGTGCCTCTACGGCGACGCCCGGGATATTCAGTCGCGCGTCGGCGCGCTCAAGCATTTAAGATCAGGCGATCGTAAACAGGGCATCGAGTTGCTCGAAGCCCGGCTCGATGACGCTTTGATCATGTTCGATCCGAATGAGCCGTACCCAGGTTTAACCCAACGCACCATGGCTGAAATGAATAAAGCCATCCGCGAATCCAAAGAATACCGGCAGGCGCATCCCCGTCAGTCAAACCGTCCGGGCATCGATGAAATGGTTAAAAATTTGTTTGCTCGCCAGCCTTGAAATACCGCTGCCCTTGCGCCGTTGGGCTAATTCTGATAGTATTAAAGTAAGGAAGTAAGAAAATATGCTATCAAAAAGAACCTCAAAAAATCAGGTTACGATCCCCAAAGAGATCATTACATTCTTTGGCGATACCGAATATTTCGACGTGAGCCTCCGCAATAATGAAATTGTTCTCAAGCCCGTCGAAATCAACCCTCAAGGGCAAGTATTGGCCGATGTCCGTGAGAAAATTCGAAAGCTCGGGCTTTCGGAAAAGGACGTTGAGCGGGCCGTGCGTTGGGCGCGCCGGCGTTCAGCCTAATCCTTGCGCGTCGTCCTCGATACAAACATTATCGTCTCCGCAATTCTTTTTAGGGGCGCCGCTGAACCTGTTTTTTTAGCCTTTAAAAGCAAAAAATTTATCTTTCTCGCTTCCGGCGAAATGATTATGGAGTATTGCAGGGTTCTGGCCTATCCAAAGTTCAAATTAAGCGAGCAGGAAATCAAGGTCTTGTGGGAAGAAGAGATTCTGCCCTTTATTACTCCCATTCAAGTATCGTCGGTTAAAGCGGTCATTAAAGATGACCCTGCGGATGATATTTTTTTGGCCTGCGCTAAATTCGGGAAGGCCGATTACTTGGTCACGGGTGACCGACACCTGCTCGATCTTAAGTCTTATGGTAAAACGAAAATTATCCCTTTGCGCGAATTTCTAAGTTTGCTCCAGGAGCCCAAGAGTTAAGGAATACGAGGGATAGAGGATGAGTTCCCAAAAATGTACGTTCTGCGAAGAGCAGAATAATTTGACCCGCGAACATATTCCCCCTAAGAATTTATTTTTTAAACCAAAACCAAACAACCTGATCACTGTTCCTTCTTGCCGTACATGTAATTTAGGCTTTCAAAAGGACGAAGAATATTTCCGGATTGCAATCTCCGGTATTTGTGGAGATTCAGTCAAATTTCAGGGGCTACTTTTGCAGAATGTTAATAAACAACTTGCTCATCAACCGAAACTTGCCACTACTATTCAAGGCAATTTACAACAAGTCGAAATTAAAACGAAAATTTTATATGGATGGCGTAGCGATGATCCTAGAATTGGTCGTATATTCCAGAAAATAATTCGAGGGCTCCATTTTCACGAGAGACGAACACTGTTGCCGCAGAATCAGGGAATGTCATGGAATATTATTGATGAAGATTTCATTGAAAAAATGGGTCCAGTTCAATTTTTAATAGGTGCACCGGTTCATGATATCGGCAATGGCATTTTCCAATACAAGGTGAGATTTTCCAAGACGGGGAATTCTTTATGGCTACTAAAATTTTATGATACCGTTGAATTTTTTGCTATTACGCTTTCCAGTGGTTTTTGAAATAAAATCGCAACTGCATAGAATGGCGCCTGAAGGACCAGATTGCCGGGTGCATAAGCAGCCCACCATTTAGGATCAAAAATAAGTTCTGGCCTCTCGATCAAGTTTATGGAGCTAAAGTATTGGAATGAACTATCTTGGTTCTCTAGCCATCTCAGTAAAAAATATAGTCCAACAACCGCAAACATGGAAATATAAAAACGGGCAGTAAAATCTTTTTTTGTTTGTTGTTTTCCTCGGGCACAGACAAAGGCAATATAAATCAGGAATGTGGCGTTTCCAAAGAAACTATTTGTACCGAAAAAACCTTGGCTTAGAGTTCCAATGGCGGTTGAAATAAGTAGGGCTTGAATCCAATATTTCGCCCCCCTTCCTCCTTGAACCTCAGAGTTTTTTTTGGCTTTATCTGATTTGGCTTGGAGCATCATTATTGCATCAAATTTTTTGGCAACAGGAGTTAATTTATTATCAATCCTATCGGCGAATCCTCTCGCTTTACGATCCAATTCATCGAGAAACATAATTTTTTTTAGCCTGTTAATGGCAATTATTATACCTTGAACTCATGAGATCAGGCTTTTGTTTTCAGCCGGGCCAGGATGGCCTGGGTGGCTTCTTCGGCCGCGGTTTCTGGGTCAATGGCTCCGGGGTCGAAGTAGGATTGGCAGACAATGCCGACCACGGCCGCAACCATGAGGGCGGAGAGGCCTTCAACCGAAACGTCTTTGAAGGCGCCTTGGAGCTGGCCGGCTTTGATGAGGCGGGCGGCTCGCTGCCGGTAAAGCTGATAGAGGCGGGCATTTAATTTTTTGATGCGGGAGTCGCAATGCACCCGGCTCCAAAACGAGAGCATGGTTCGCGTGGCTTGAGGGTTTTCCAAAAAACCTTTGATTTCCGAGCGAATCATGGTTTTCACTTTTTCCTCTACGGTGGGCGCGGCCTGCACATGCGCCAACGTGGCTCGGTCCACTTCCTGTAGCGTGCTTTTTAACAGGGCGTTGATGATATCGTCTTTATTTTTGAAGTGATAAGTGATGACGCCACGGGTAAAATCCAGGCGATTTTCCAGGGCCTCGATGGTCAGGCCGTCCAAACCGTTTTTTGCCACCAATTTTTTGGCGGCTGAAAGGATTTGGCGGCGGCGCAATTCGCGCCTGGGCTCAGGCGGCGGCGACGGCTGGGACTTTAATTTCATGTTCCGCCCCCGGCGTAGGAGTCCGGTGGATTTTAACAAGCGGACCCCGCGCTTTTAAGAGTTCGGTGATCGGAAGCTTGAGGATTTCTTGGGCCGCGACCAAACCCGAGACCATCACGCCTAAAACACCGTGGCTCACCGTGCTGGCGCCGCAGAGATACAGGTTCTCGAATTCCGTTTTGACTGAATAGCCCCACGGGCCGATTTGCCATTTGCTTTTTTCGGTGCCGTAGAGATTGCCCAGGGTCGCGTTGCAATAGTGCGCATTGGTCAAGGGCGTGGCCAAATCAGCGAACACCACGCGTTCCTTGATATCCGGGATAATGCGCGAAACCGCGCCCAGCATCTTGTCCTTCAAATGCTCTTTCATCATTTTATATTCCTCGGGCCGTTCGCCGTAGTGGCTTTGAGCCCAGGCTTTGAAGGCGTCGTGATGAACGAAGGCGAAGGATTCCATGGTGTGCTTGCCGCCGAAGTTTTTAGAGCGGTCTTTGAGCGTAGTCACGGTCAGGAAGAATCCTGGGATTTCTTCCGACTTTAAGTCCCAGGCCAGGAGGCCTTTTTTGTAAATGCCGTCCACATCCGCGTCTTGATAATGCCAGTAATTGCCGGAATCAAGCCCGTAAGCGTTGGGGTCGATATCCGCGGCAAAGAAAAGGCTTAAGGACGAGGTTGAATAGCGGGTTTTTTCAAGGCGTTTTTTCAGCCCCCGGCTTAAATGATCCCAGCCCACCATGCGCATGAAGGTGGCATGGGGATCGGCGTTGCTGATCACGTATTTGGCGCGGATTTCCGTTTGATCCGCCAGACGCACGCCCACGGCCCGGCCTCCTTCTATAAGGATGGAATCCACGGAAGTCCGAACTTTGATGTCTCCCCCCGCTTTTTTCAAGGCGCGGATCATGGCTTTGGGGATGGCGCCGCCGCCTCCTTTAGGGTAATAACCGCCGTTAAAATAATGCGCCATGACCGCAGCGTGCACCGGCGCGGGCGCCATTGAAGGAGGCAGGCCATGGTCTCCGGCTTGCGAAGCTAAAATGGCGCGGAGAAGCGGGTTCTGCGCATGAGCATTGATTAAAGTCTCGGCGGAGCGCAATCCCCATTTGGCCAAATGCGGAGATTTAAACGGCATCATCAAAACATCCCAAATGCTGTTCATTTCTCGCATGTGATCGAGCTCGTGCGCCAAGCCGTTGACCACTTTAAATAAGGAATCGATGCCTTCGCGCTCTTTTGGAAAACGGTTTTTGAGCCGCTCCATGTAAGTTCTCAGGCCCTTGGGGATGTCGAAGCGCTCGGAACCCACGATAATGTGATCGAAACCATCGGGATTGAGTTCGTAAAATTCAAGGTCGTCGCCTAATCCCAGGCCTTCGAAAATCCTCCTGGCCCGGCCGCGCGAGCCCATTTCACCGATGTAGTGAACACCGGGGCTGAAGCGGTAGCCGCCTAAGGAAAAACTTTGGCACCAGCCGCCCGGCAAGTAGTGCTGCTCCAGGACCAAAACTTTTTGTCCCGCTTGGGCGAGGGCTACGGCTGCGGTCAAACCGCCGGCGCCTGAACCGATCACAATCACGTCGACGTCCGTCCATTGTTTTGTATGATTCATGGGCTAATTATAACACTTGTTATAAAATTGCAACATTGTTATGTATAATGGCGAGGCATGGATTTTAAACTGACCGAGACTCAGCGGGAGGTCCAGCAGGCCTTCAAGGAATTCTGCGGCAAAAAAATCGCCCCCATGGCGAAGGAAATCGACGAGTCGGAGGAATTCCCCCATGAACTGTTCAAGGAGATGGGGCGTTTGGGCTATCTTGGCTTGGCTATTCCCGAAAAATACGGCGGCATGGGGCTTGATTTCGTCACCTGTTCCTTAATCAGCGAAGAGTTAAGCCGCGCTTCCACCGGATTCGCGCTGTCGGTCGGCGCCCACTCCTTTTTATGCGCCTACAACGTGTACAGCCTGGCCGATGAAGAGCAGCGGCAAAAATACAATTTGTCGACCACCGCCGTTAAAAAAGGCAATGAGTGGGTATTAAACGGAAGCAAAATATTCATCACCAAAGGTTCCATCGCGGACGTTCTTCTTGTTTTCGCGCGCACGCCGAGGAAGCCGGGCAGCCAGGGTATTTCCGCTTTTATCGTGGAAAAGAATTTTCGGGGTTTTTCCACGGGCCGGGATATCCCCAAACTGGGAACCTTGGGTTCCCCCCTTTCAGAGATCGTTTTTCAGGATTGCCGCGTGCCTGAAGAAAATCTTTTGGGCAAAGAGGGCAAGGGCATCAGCTATATGCTTGGGGCTTTAGACGTCGAACGCGCCTTGTTGTCCGGCATGGCCGTGGGCAGCGCGCAAGCGGCGCTGGATTTCGCCTTGGACTATTCCAAGAAAAGAAAACAGTTCGGGCAATTAATTTCGAGTTTCCAGTTGGTTCAGGAGATGCTGGCTCAGATGGCGACTGAAGTCGAAGCCGCGCGCCTATTGGTGCGCCAGGCGGCCTGGCGTTTGGATCATGGCATGGACATCACGCGCCACGCCTCTTATGCCAAGCTCTTCGGCGCTCAAATGATTATGCGCGTGACTCAGCAAGCCATGCAGGTGTTGGGCGGTTCAGGTTACTGCCGGGAGTATCCGGTTGAGCGTTTCTACCGTGACGCTCCTTTGATGGGTTTGGGCGGCGGCACCAATGAAATCCAAAAATTGATTATCGCCCGCGATTTGATTAAGAACGGGGCCGGTGAGAATACGCGCAGAAAGGTTGCGGTGAAGAATCATGGTTGAGACGCAGATCAAGCCTCTGGTCCACGAAAGCCGGATCAAAATTCCTTATTCCTGGTCCGCAGGAGAGATCGGCAGCCGGTTCTTGAAGGAATTGGCCGAACATAAAAAAATTCTGGGGCGGCGATGCTCCTCCTGCAACAAAGTTTTTTGCCCCCCGAAAAAAATTTGCGGGTTCTGTTTTAAAGAATGCGGGGAATGGGTTGAGGTCGGCCCCGATGGAACGCTGGTGGCCTTCACCCAGGCTCTTTATCCGAGCGCGGCCCATCCGACGGAGCGGCCGGTTTACGGACTAATCAAATTGAAGGGCGCGGATACCGCCATTTTGCATTTGTTGGGCGGCGTTGCTCTGGAGAAGCTATTGACAGGCATGACCGTGAAGCCTATTTTTAAGGAAAACCGCCAAGGGCATATTTTGGATATTCTTCATTTTGTTCCGGTTGAGGGAACCGATGGCCGATAAACCGGCGATTATCGGGGTCGGGCAAACCGAATTCGGCGCCCCCAAAACCGATCAAACGTTCGCTGATTTGACTTATGAGGCGGTTAATGCCGCCTTGGTTGACGCGGAGCTCGATATCAAGGATATCGACAATATCATCACCGTCTCTAATGATTTCTGGGACGGACGCACGATTTCTTCCATGGCTGTGGGCGATGCGGTGGGCGCAGCCTTCGGCCAAGGCAAAAATATTTCAACGGTTGAAGGCGACGGCGCCTTCGGCGCGTTTTACGGACTGGCCAGAATTCTTTCGGGTTCTTATCAAAACACCTTGGTTGTGGCCCATTCCAAGGGCTCCGAGGGCGACAACCGTTTGATCACCAACGCTTTTTTTGATCCGATTTTTGAGCGGTCGTTGGGCATGGATAGCGTGACCGCGGCCGCGCTCCAAGCCAAATCTTATATGGAGAAATACAAAATTTCTCCCCGCCAAACAGCCATGGTTTCGGTGAAAAACCGCGCCAATGCTTTGAAAAATCCTAAAGCGCATTTGCGCGAGGAATTGGACATCGAGGACATCCTCCGTTCGCCGCAGATTGCTCCCCCCATCAGAAGGCATGACGCCTGCCCGGTTTCCGACGGCGCCGCGGCTTTAATTTTGGCTAACGAAGATTTCGCCAAAAAACGTTCAGGGAAGCCGGTTTGGGTTGAGGGCGTGGCCTTTTGCGCGGATGCCTATCGCCTGGGCGAGCGGGCCCTTTGGGAAAGCCGCGCTTTGAGGGAAGCGGCAAAGAAAGCCTATGCCATGGCCGGAATCGCCGATCCTAGGAAGGAAATCGGCGTGGCGGAAATTTATGAAGCATTTTCTTATCAGGAGCTTTTGTGGAGCGAGGAATTAGGCTTTGCGTCACCGGGGGGCGGCGGCGCGTTGCTTGAGAGCCGCGTCACTCAAACCCACGGTGAATTACCGGTCAATCCATCGGGAGGTTGCCTGTCCGCGCATGCGGTTTGCGCGGCTGGCTTAGTTCGCATGATCGAGGCCGCGCTCCAAATTCGTGGCGATGCCGCCAATCCCGTGCGTAAGCCCAAAAAGGCCCTGGCCCACGGGCAAAACGGGCTTTGTGGACAATCCCACTGCGTTTGGATTTTAGGAGCGAATTAATATGGCTAAGCGTGTTGCGATCGTCGGCTCAGGGCAAACGAATCACATGGGCAGCCGGCCGGATGTAACCGGCGTCGAATTGATCCACGAAGCCGTGGCCAAGGCCTTGGAAAGTGCGGGTTTGACGCGCGATGACATCGATGGCGTTGTCATCGGGAATATGGATCATTTTGAAGGCATCAACGGCGTCGAGCTATGGTCTATTGACGGCAACGGCGGGTTTATGAAGCCCACCATAAAATTGACCACCGGCGGCACCACGGGCTCGACCCTGGCCATCGGCGGGTATCATTTGGTGGCTTCCGGGCACTTCGACCGTTTGCTGGTGATCGGTTGGGAGAAAAATTCGGAATCAGACACCACGGGCGCTATTACCACGGCCTTCGATCCGGTATGGGACCGCATGGTTTTTGCCGGAGCGATTTCAGGTTTGGCCCTCGAGGCCACGGCTTATTCCCAAAAATACGGGGTCACGGGAAAAGACGCGGCGCGCGTAGTGGTGCGCGACCGGGGCAATGCCGTGAAAAATCCACATGCGCATGTGCGCAAAGAAATCACCGTTGAGGAAGTGTTGCGCTCCCCCATGATTTCCGATCCGCTTCATTTTTGGGACATGTGCCCCCGAACGGACGGCGCCTGCGCCGTTATTTTCGCGTCCGAAGACGTCGCGGAAAAGATTTCCCCCAAGCCGGCCTGGGTCTGGGCCACGGCCAACCGGCATTTGTATTCCATGGCCGGTGATGTGGAATTCGGCTCGCTCAGATCATTGGAGCTGGCGGCTGCCGAGGTTTATCAAAAAACAGGAATCAAAGAGCCGTTAAAAGAAATCGATGTCATGGAACTTTATACGCCGTATTCCTATGCCGGATTATCCTGGATCGAGGCCTTGGGCCTGGCCCGGCCCGGCGAAGGAGCCAAACTGCTCTGGGACGGAGCCACGGACATGGGCGGCGAATTGCCGATTAATCCCTCTGGCGGTGTGATTTCAACGAATCCCATCGGCGCGACCGGCTTGATTCGCGCGGCGGAATGCGCGCTTCAGATTTCCGGGCAAGCGGGCGAACGGCAAGTTCCGGATGTCAAGGTCGCTTTGTCCACGGGATTCGGCGGATGTTATTGGTCTGATATTTTGATGTATGGCGCAAAAAAACCCTAATCTTATTACTCTCTCAAGCGGCGAGGCGTTCCAGCCGTTTCGCTACAGCGTCGGTCTTTACGGCAGCCGGTTCTTTGCTGAGTTAAAAGACAATAAGCGGTTGATGGGTGTTCGCTGTCCCGGGTGCCGGCGTGTGCATGTTCCCCCGCGTCCCGTTTGCGGCCCATGTTACAAGCGTATGGAAGAATGGGTTGAGGTCGGGCCTTTGGGAACCATCGCCACATTCACGATTTTACGTTTTGCTTTTATCGACCCTGAGACAGGGCAGAAGAAACCCGTGCCCTATGGCTACGGCCTCATCCGTTTAGACGGCGCAGACACCAATTTTCAGCATTTTCTTGAGCTGCCCAAAGACGGCAAGGTGGCCATCGGCATGCGCGTGCGCCCCGTGTTTGAAGAAAGCAGGAGGGGCAACTTAAGAGACATCAAGCATTTCGAAATTATTGAGGATTAGGACGGTTAATTTATGAAGGCCCAAACCATTAACGAACTCCTCAGCAAACAGGCCGAGCAATACGGCTCAAAGACATTCCTGATTTTTAAGGATCAGGAGATTTCATATTCAGAGCTTGATCGCATCAGCAATGCGGCGGCCAGGGAACTCATCGCCGCGGGCGTTAAAAAAGGCGACCGGGTGGCCATTGTGTTGGTTAATTGTCCGGAATTTCTTTATTACTTTTTCGGCGCAATGAAAGCCGGAGCCGTGGCTGTTCCGGTCAATGTTCTCTTTAAGCCGCCGGAAATGGAATACATCGTCAACAATTGCCAGGCCTCGGCCTTGGTGATCGGTTCCGTATTCGGTGAATTAGGCAAACTCCTTCATTCCAAGTGCGGTTCCCTGCGCTGGGTCAAGACGGTGGCGGAGGCTAAGCCCAAGGAATCCGCCCTGGCCATGATCAATAATTTTTCGGAGGCTCCGCCGGATGTCGTCGTTGGAACCGATGACTCGGCCGGCATTATTTACACATCGGGAACCACCGGATTTCCTAAAGGCGCGGTGTTGACGCATAAAAATTATCTTTTTGACGTCGATCAATTCGCGCCTTCGATGATGAGCGAGAAAGATCGTTTTCTTTGCATTCTCCCCCTCTTTCACGTCAACGGCCAGGTGGTGACCACGCTGGCGCCCCTTTATGTGGGCGGGAGCATGATTTTAATGGACAAGTTCACGCCGAAAGAGTTTTTTCCGGCTTTAGCCAAGCACAAGGCCACGGCTTTCAGCGCGGTTCCTTCAATTTACGCGGTGCTGCTGAATTTGCCCGACGCCGAGAAATACGATTTAAGCAGCCTGCGTTTTTGTATTTGCGGAGCCGCGCCCATGCCTGTTCCGGTCTTTGAGGCTTTTGAGAAGAAGTTCAAAGCTAAAATTTTGGAGGGCTATGGGCTGTCGGAAGGCACCTGCGTTTCTTCGGTCAACCCATGGGATGGCGCGAGAAAAGTGGGCTCCATCGGTTTGCCGTTGACCGGACAACCCATGAAGATTACGGACAATAGCGGCCAAGAATTGGCGCCCGGCGAAGTCGGCGAAATCGTGGTTAAAGGCGATAACGTGATGCGCGAGTATTTCAATAACCCGGAGGCTACGGCCCAAACGTTAAAAGACGGCTGGCTGCATACCGGGGACTTGGGCATGAAGGACAAAGACGGGTACTTTTTTATCGTGGGCCGCAAGAAAGAGATGATTATCCGGGCCGGAGAAAATATTTATCCCTCGGAAGTCGAATCAGCGCTGTATAAGCACCCGGCGGTGGCCGAGGCGGCGGTGATCGGTTTGCCGGATGAGCGCTGGGGCGAGGAAGTGGCGGCTTTTATCGTGTTAAAAGAAGGCCAGAGCGCCGTGGCCAAGGATATTGTGGCTCATTGCCGGGGTTTGATCGCGGATTACAAATGCCCCCGCAAAGTGGAATTCGTCCAAACCTTGCCCAAAACAGCCACGGGCAAGATTCAGAAAGTCAAACTGCGCGAAGATCACCTCAAAACGAAAGTCGGTCAGCAGGCTTAAAAGCCTTTAGTCCCGGTTTCTTTTTAGGCATATAGGCCTAGGGAAAAGAACCGGAAGGCCCTTTTTCACTTTATTTTTCGTTGCGATAATTGATCCATTCAATATTAAAAAGGAGAAACCATGAAATACCTTTACTTGCTGATCGCCCTGATATCCCTCAATCATTTTGCTTTCGCTGAAACGAACGCGGATGCGAACGGCTCGGCTGCTTTAACTCGAATAAATTTTTCTTTTGACCGCGCTCAAATTAGGAGCAGAGCCGCTGGCCGGCCCGTCAGGCTGACCGGGTTCAATGCGGCTTCCTCAAGCGCGAATTCCAGTGCGGTTTTATTCAACGGGACACCGGCAAGCAACCGGCAGCCTTCTTTGAGTCCTATGAGTAAGGCCTTGCTTGGCGGCGCCGGGATGCAAATGTTGGGGACCGTTATTGCTGAGGAAGGTAAAATCGCCGCTAACCGTCAGCTTTTTAAACAGCGTCCCCTATTTGTTTCATCCCTGGCAACCGGAGCCCTCGGCGTGGCGGTTTATATGCATGACAGCCGAAAACAGAGAGCCGGAGCCCAACTTGTTCATTCGGATATGACCAATTGGTTATTGGGCGCTGCCGGCACCCAAATGTTATTCGGCGCAATTGCTTGGAAGCCCTTGGTTTATTCCGGAGCCGCTACAGGCGCCGCGGCCGTTGGTTTGTATTTATTCGAAAATAATTAACGAACGGCGGTCATCCGCACGGCCGGCAGCACGACGCGAGCCAAGCTGCGGCCGACTCTGATCAAAAGGGATGGCTGCATTAGCGTCCCTTCTCTCATGGCCATTAAACCTAACGGATTGACGGGCCACGCCCTGTAGGAAACAGCTTTTAGGGTCTTTTGGGGTAATTCAAAATAGAACTTTCGGGTAATTTCATTTGCTATCTGAGTAAAAACAAATCATAATTAAGGCCAATGAAGACCAAGCCCTCGGTTTTCGGGGCGCTGATCAGGCTTCTTGTTCTTGCCGTCGCTTTCCTGCCATCGGCCATCACGCTGCTGGCCGATGGAACTCCTTCCCGCCATTGGATCGTGATCGAGGCTTCCAACAAATCCCAACGCACGCTCGCCGCCGAACTTGGTTTGGCTATTGAAGAAATTAAGGATAACTCCATCGCGGGCACGGCCGATGACGCGACGGTCGACCGGCTCAAGCGCCGCGGTTTTCGTATTTTGGATCAGAAGAGCCTGGAATTCATCCTCAAGGCTTTCCCACCCAGGGATTCAATCTATCACGATTATGGCGAAGCCATGGCGGAACTGAGCGCTTTGGCCGCCGCCGATCCGCAGCTTGTTTCATTGTTCTCCGCAGGCTCATCTCTTGAAGGCCGCGCTCTGACGGTTTTAAGGCTTAATAGCACGGCTAAAAATTTAGAGCCCAGCGATAAGCCCGGTATTGTGTTTATGGGACTCCACCATGCGCGTGAGCATTTAAGCGCCGAGATTCCCATCATGCTGGCCAATCATTTGGTTTCCGCATATAAAGAAAACGAGGAAATGCGCCGCTTGCTGGATAGTCGGGATGTGTACATCATCCCCATGGTCAATCCTGATGGCGCCGAATATGACATTGAAGGCGACCGCTATCATATGTGGCGCAAGAACCGGCGCGATAACGGCGGCTCCATGGGCGTGGATCTCAATAGGAATTACGGGCATCACTGGGGTGGCCAAGGCTCATCCGGCTATCCCGCCAGCGATACTTACCGGGGCCCTGCGGCTTTTTCTGAGCCGGAAACCCAGGCGATGAAGAGTTTTATCGAACAGCGCACCAATATAAAGATTCTTCTTTCGTTTCATACGTTCAGCGAGTTGATTCTTTATCCTTGGGGTTACACGGATGAGGGCATCGGCAATGCCAGGGATAAGGCTGTTTTTGAAACCATGGCCCAGACCATGGCTCAGTGGAACCGGTATACGCCCCAACAATCAAGCGATTTATATATCTCTTCCGGAGATACAACGGATTGGGCTTATGGCGAAAAGGGCATTTTTGCCTTCACTTTTGAGTTGACGCCCAAAAGCATGTCCCAGGGTGGTTTTTACCCAGGGGCCGGCATTGTTCAAAGCACTTTTGACGCCAATTTGAGGCCCTGTCTTTATTTGATTTCACTTGCCGCTGATCCTTATTCTGTCGTTGAGCAATAGCGATGTGTATTTTCATCAAATTTTAAGACCTGACCCCAGAAATTGATTTATTTTACTGAGAACAGCCAGTAAAAGATCGAATTTCAGCGGAATAGATCAGAGCGGTCAATCTTTCATTCCAAATCTGACAGGCCGGGGTAAAAGCATAAAAAAGAAACGTGCCTAAACGCTCATCGCTGTTTTCTGGAAATACCAGATTAGGAATTCCAGCTTGGCCCAACCGGCTTAACAATTCCCCCGTCAAGAGAGCGCCGATGCGATCAGCGAATAATTCTTCACTTTCCACGCAGCTTTGGGCGCGTTCCGGCGGCAGGCTGGGCAAGAGGGTGCCGATAGGCTCATCTGAAAGCCAGCAAGGATCAACGGCATGGCCTAATTCATGAGCCAGAACCGTAAGCATGGATTCCACGGCAAGATGCGTCATCCAAGGGCAGATGAGCACGGCATCGCCGTCAAAACTAGCGACAAAAGGACGGGTATACTCATCGCAGCGGGGCCGGTCTCTGGCTTCCAAGCGAAGGGCGATGTAAAGATCGATGATTTCCTGCCTTTTCGGATTGCTTTCGGGAAGGCGCATGGCTCTTTCAATGATTAGCGATTTTAGAGCGATGAATACCGGCAGAATTTTTTCCCTGAAATTTGTCCTATTGATTCCCCTCGAGATGCGTCTTTGAAGGGGGGCATGATTCAAGAGTTCCGGACCCGTGCGTCCGGGATTTAAGTAAAAAATGCTTCGGGTGGATAAGTCGAATGCGGCTCGCGTGTTCGCGTGTAATCGCTGACACGCTTGAGTATATTGCTCCTCACAGGTTTGCGCTGAGGAGTCCACGACTGCGGTCATTAGCAAGATCGCCGTCGAGATCAATATGTGCCGTCGGACCATACCAATAGTCTAACGGATTAATGCTGAATCGCAAGGTAAGCCAGCTGGCGCAATCGCTCGGAGCGAATGGCTTTAAACGGAAGGGTATTGGCTACTTTGCCGCTACTTGTTTCGGCGTGGCAGGCTGATAGGCCGGTCCGGGATAAGCTAAAGACGGCTTATTCATCGTCATTTTTTTAGCCAGAAGCCCGCCCATGATTTGGCTTTCCCGCACTAAGCTTGTTTTGAAAATTTTCCCCACCAAATCACCGGCCAATTCTTGGGCCCCCGCTTGAATCGCCGCTTGCAAGCTAAGATTGAATTTTTTTTCCGTAAATTTGGAGGTGGCTTCCCAAAGCTTTTCCCCATGATTATCATAGAGCATGACGGTGGTTTCCACGGTCGGGCTGATATAAATGCCGATATTGACTTTTTTAAATTCATCGATTCTGGTCACGACCAATCCGTCGGTTTCCAATTTGGAAGCCAGGTCGGTGAGTTTAAAAGCATTCAACTGGCCGCCGTCGGTCAGCCCCAATTTTCTCAAAATCTCTTCTTGAGCCGGGGTCGAGATGGGAAAGTAATTGGCCCCGATCAACGCCGAGGCTACGGCGCCGAGCGCTGCCCGCGGCGCCGTCAAGTCGTTGCTTTGATTGTCCGCAGGCAGCATGGCCACGATATCGGGAGCGGAAAACCCGTCTTTGACGTAGTTGATTTTAGCCGTGGCGCAGCCTGCCAGCACGGAGGCGGCGAATCCACAGAAGAGGAAAGCCGCAAATTTTTTCATGGCGCCTCCTTGGCGACGCGCGCTAAAAGTTGCCGCACGACGACACCTTTCGATAACAGGCCCGGTTGGCCCGTGGCATTGACGCCCCAAAGGGTTTTACCGGTTTTGACGTCGATGAGCCTTAAGCCGATGGCTTGAAGCGGTTTTTTCTTGTCTTTAAAATATTGGCCTTGAACGCACAGTAAAATGGCGTCTGCGCCCAGTTTTTTTCCGGCCGCCAGCGCCTGGGACGGAGTATACCCCCATCGGATGGATTCCGGATCGCGCACAGCGGACCATGCGCCCTTGATGTGCTTGTATTCAACGCCTTCTTTCTTTAAGGCTTCGAGGGATTGGTCCTGACCGATAATTTCAAATCTTTTGGAGAGATGTTTCTTGGCCATGTTGTCAAACATCAACGCAGGAACGAAGGAAGAGCCTAAACCGCTGTAATGAGGGTCATAGGCCGATTGAAATTGAGCGTCCAGGAAAGGCATGATCGCCACTTTTTTGACATGGGCGGCTGTTTCCTGGTTGCGGATGACGAAGAGAGGGCGCGGAGCGCAGGCCGCGAGCGCGGTCAGCATCCCCGCGGCTAAAATCTGTTTTTTCAATGTCCCTCCGTTTGTTGAGCTTTAAGAATCTTAATTTTCGAGGAGCACTTTGTCAACTGCCGTTGCCGGAATTCGCATGTCACATGGTCCCTTGTGGAGATGGCTCCCCCCAACGTCGAATAATTGGCCCGTCCGATTTTTTCCCAACCGCATATAATTTAAATATGGGAGGTGAACAAATGAGTGCAAAAACTGTTCTTGTCGCCGGAGCTACGGGCCAACAGGGCGGTTACGTAGCGCGCGCTTTGTTAAAGATGAATCACCATGTCCGCGCCCTGACCCGAAAACCTGAATCTCCGGCCGCCCAGAAATTAAGAAAATTAGGCGCCGAGATCGTCATCGGAGACTTTGATGACAAGTCGTCGCTTAAGAATGCCATGAAAGGAGCCGACGCCGTCTTTGCCATGGGAACACCGTTTGAGGCGGGGGTGGAAGCCGAGATCCGCCAAGGGATCGCATTGGCTGAGGCTGCCTATGAGTGCGCCGTTGACCATTTGCTTTATACATCGGTGGCCGGAGCCGATCAAAATACTTGCATTTCTCATTTTGACGGCAAGTTCGAGGTGGAAGAGCACATCCTGTCCTACGGCATTCCTTACACCATCATTGCGCCGGTCTTTTTCATGGAAAATCTGCGTACCAGTTGGTGGCTGCCCGGCTTAAGAGAGGGCCGTTTCTCCATCGCTTTGCCCCCTGAGAAGAAGTTGCAAATGATTCCGTTGGAAAACATCGGGGAATTTGCCGCCATGGCCATTGACCGTCCGAAGACGTTTTTGAATACCCGCATCGAGCTGGCTTCGGATGAAATTGCCGTGGGCGACATCGCCGGCGTTCTTTCGGATATATTCGGATGCAACATTGAATTCGTTCAAACGCCCATTGATCAAGTGCGCGCCATGGACAGGGATTTCGCCTTAATGTTTGAATGGCTCGATCAAAACGGCTGCAGCGTTGATATCGCGGGCCTTCGCAGGGATTATCCTGAGGTGGGCTGGCAGACTTTTAAAGAGTGGGCTAACTCCTGCGACTGGAGCATGATCAGTCATTTGATTCCAGCCTAGCGGACCCGGGGCTTGCTAGAAACCGGCGTTTGCTTGGATGCCGGGCAATACGAAGGATGAGCGGGCGTCCGGAGGGCGCAGCCGGTTTTGGACCTGCGTCTTAAAGCTATCGAGCAATTCGTATACAAAATCTCCCGGACAATCCGTATTTCGGTAATCCCGGTGTCCGCGCAGCGTATCAGGCGCGATCTGGTACGTTGAAGAGAGCCATGAGTAAAGCGACACGGCGCTTTCGATTTGATTTTCGTTCAAACGGTCGTTGACGGGTTCCTGATAGTAGCCCAGGAAAGAGACGCCCACATTATCCTGATTGTTATGTTTGGTATGCGCGCCGAGCACGGTCTCCGGGCGCCCCTGAAAAATCCTCCCCTCCCCATCGATGATGAAGTGGTATCCGATATCGTTCCACTTTCGGCCGTTTTGATGGAAGTCCTGGATGAAGCGGATTTCTTGAATGGAATCTTCGAGCGCAAAAGTTCGGCGTCCGGAGGTGTGATGCTGGGTGTAGCGCCGGGGCGCGTGCGCTTCATAATCTTCTTTAGGAGAGCGCGCGCCCCATTCTTCCCGCGAAATAATGGCCGGGCGTTCGACGGCTTTGCTATTTTTGCGCACGCGGCGGATCGGGGCGCTTTGCCTGCGCTCGAGAGATTCCGGTTCAAAGAAGGTTTCAACAGAATAAATAGTCAGGAGCCCGGAAAGCGGATTTTGCGCGGTGAACCTAAGCCGCACGGGCCCGCGCTGCATTTCGTTGAAGACAACTCTTCCCCAGAAACGATTTTGCGGAAACATTTTTAAAAAAGCGGGCTGCCAGGTGATATTTTCTCCGTCCTGAGCGGGAATCCCCACATCGATTTTAAGGCTGGGATGGGGCAACAGGCCTTGGAAAAGAACGACATTGAAAGGTTTGCTTGAGGGATCGCTCAACGGAGTCACCAGAAGAGTTTCCCCGATTGTTCCGGTTTTGCTGATCATTTTTTGGATCGCCAGGGGTTTTCTGTTAATGGTCACGACTTCATTGCCCGCGGGGTGGGCGTGAAGTCCGATGGCAAGCAGAGTCAAGCAGAAATGAAGTACGGTCCCTCCTACTGCAAAATCGCCAACAGAGCGGTCTCGATATCTTTGGGCGCCGGGTTTGACGCAAATCCCCCTTGCGCGAAATCCGGCCGTCCGCCCGCGCTGCCGCCCAATTTTTGGGCCAATTGTTTGGCTAAATTTCCGGCCGCCAACCCTTTGCGGATCAGATTTTCATGAACGCCGATGACGAAACCCGTTTTTCCGTTGATGGCCGCGGATTGAAGAATAACACCCTCGAAGGATTTTCTTTCCTGATCGTTGAGATTCCTCAATTGTTGGGAATCGCCCTGGCTGAAAACTTGAATTTTATAAGCGATGCCCTGCGGGGTTTTTCCTTCAAGGGTTTTGGCTTCGCCCAGCGCCACCGTCGCGGCTTCCTTTTCTTTTTTCGGCGCGGCTGGCTGCTGAATTTTTTGTTTGTCTTCCCACATTTTTAACGCATCGCCCGAAGCCGCCTCGATGCGCCTGACGCCGGCGGCCACGCTCGACTCTTTGAGAATTTTCAAGGGGCCGATTTGTCCGGTGGACAAAACATGGGTTCCGCCGCAGGCTTCAAAGGACTCGCCGAAGCGAACCACAAAAACTTTTTCCCCATATTTTTCGTTGAAAAGCGTCATGGCGCCTGACTGGCGGGCTTCTTCAAGAGTCAGCTCCTTGCGCTCGCGTTTTAAATCGGCCTTGATGGTTTCATTGACCAAGGCTTCGATTTCTTGAAGGGCCGCGCCTTTTAGAGAGTTGCCATGCGTGAAATCCAAACGGAATTTATCCGGGCCCACATTGCTGCCCGCTTGAGTGACATGATGGCCGACGAGCTTGCGCAGAGCCCAATGCAGAAGATGGGTTGCGCTGTGATGGCGCGAGGTGGGCATACGCCATGATTGTTCGACGCGAGCCTCAACCGGCTCATTCGGGGCTAATTTCCCTTTGCTGACTTTAGCTTTATGCAGGATAAGGCCGGCGATCGGGGTCTGAGTGTCCGTGACTTCGGCTGTTGCGTTCGTTCCGTTGATCGAGCCCCGATCCCCGATTTGGCCGCCGCCTTCAGGATAAAACGGGGTTTGAGAGAGAGCAATATAGACTTCTTGATTCTCGACAGCCTCTCTAAGAGGATTTAAGGACAAATCCAAGACAGCCGTGATTTGCGTTTTTGCGGAAAGCGCCTCATAGCCGGTGAACGCGACTTTGTCGAGTTTCAGCTTTTCCCGAAGCTCGATGTACTTGGCTTCGGATTCCGCGCCCGAGCCCTTCCACCCTTTGCGGGCGATATCTTTTGCTTTTTCTTCGGCGGCTTGGAAATCGGCTTCATTGATGTCCAAGCCCTGTTCTTTGGCGATTTCTCTAGCCAATTCTAAAGGATAACCGTAGGTTTCGTAAAGATAGAAAAGTTTGTCACCAGGAAGTTCAAATTTTCTTCCAGATGTTTTTTTTATTTGATCTTCTACCACTTCTTTTATTAACTCATCCATGAATTTTTTACCACGTTCCAGCGTTTCCAAAAATTTTTTTTCTTCAGTTTTGATGACTTCTTGAACCATATCGTAACGTTCCTGTAGATCCACATGATTTTTGAATGCGGGAAGCGTCATAAAAGTTTTGGCCAGGTTCCATAGGAACGGTTCTTTATCTATTCTTAATTTCATGCCATGACTTAGAGCCCGCCTGATTAGCCGTCGCAGGATATAACCTTTGCCTTCGTTTGAAGGAAGGACCCCTTGGCTTACTAAGAAAGAAGCAGAACGCACATGGTCTTGGATAATTCGTAATTCTTTGACATGCGGGTCATCTGCAGCTGGTTTATTTTTCGCAATATCAAACATCACCAAGCATCCAAGACTTGCAAGTGTCGCATGACTTAAAAAAAGATCGCCAACGTCAAAAATCGACTCTTTTCCTTGAACAACCGCTGTGATTCTTTCCAAACCCATCCCTGTATCGATGCAGGGTTTGGCCAAGGAAACAAGGCGGCCGTCCGTTTGCCGGTCGAACTGCATGAACACCAGATTCCAGATTTCCAGGAAGCGTTCGCAATTGTCATGGCCGGGATTGCAGTCCGGGCCGCAGCCTTTGTCCGCGCCGAAATCCCAATAAATTTCCGAGCATGGGCCGCATGGACCGGTCGGCCCCATGGACCAGAAATTGGAGTCCTCGCCCAGCGGGATGATTTTGACGGGGCCGTGCTTTTTCCATAAATTTTCGGCCTGATCGTCCTCTTTGTACACCGTGGTCCAAAGTTTGTCTTTGGGAAGGCCGAGTTCTTTGGTCAGAAACTCCCAGGCAAAACCGATGGCTTCGGTTTTAAAGTAATCCCCGAAGGAAAAATTACCGAGCATTTCAAAAAACGTCAGGTGGCGTTTCGTGAAGCCCACCCGGTCGATATCTGTTGTGCGCATGCACAATTGCACGCTGGTCGCCCTAGGCGGGCCTTTTTCCACGCCCAAGAAGCGATTTTTAAAAGGCACCATCCCCGCTGAGTTGAATAAAAGCGTGGGGTCCGCTGGGATCAGTGAGGCCGAGGGATAAACCCGATGCTGCCGCTGTTCAAAATAATCCAGAAATTTTTTGCGTATTTCTTGAGCTTGCACTCGGGAAATTATAGGAATTGCCCGCCCCTACGCAGAGCTTGTCCTGGCAAAATCCATCAACTCAGGTTAAGCTAAAGCAGTGCGTTATTTGATTATTGTTCTGTTGCTGCCGGTATTTTCTTGGGCCACTGATCATTGCATTATTGATGTGACGAGGGATTGCGCCGGAGAATGCCCTCGAGAGAGTTGTCCCTGGCGTCTTTTCCCTTGCGATTTTAGGGTGTGTTACGGGGATTGTCATGGCTCAACTCATTTGCATATATCGCTTAATGAGTTGACGCGCACTCTTAGGACCCCCTCTTCTTATCACTTTGGAAGTTCTAAGCGTTTGGCCCCGGGCTTTAGGCGCTTATCAAATGTTTTTCATGAGATTCGAATGACCATGGGTGAACCTCGAATTATTTATTACCAAGGGGAGCTTTATTTGTATATGCCTGCTTTTGCCCGGCGCAGACAAGCGCTGAGAATTATCGAGCGTAGTTATAATTGCGCAGTGCGAGCGTATGAACAGCATGAGCCCTTTATGACCAGTCGTATGGAATCTCCGGTTGCTTATTATTTAACTTGCGGCGGAGATCGTGCAGGGTTTAGGCCGGTCAGCGGTCCCGATCCTGTCGGTCGGCGTCAGACGACAGCGCCGGTTGACAGCCCGGGGAGCGGGACTGCTACTCCCGGCGCTGATGAGGCTTATTTAGAGGCTTTTCGGCAGGCCATTGAAACTGCCAGGAATAGGTCGTCCGCCGATTTGACGACATTTGTAAGAAATAGCGGCCATTGCGATATAAATCCAAACGGCAGAGTATTCACCGTTGACGGCGTCAATTTGTTTTCAGAAACCGAGGACCCGGCGCGGGTTCAAGCCGCTTGGGATGCCCTTTCGCTTGAAGAAGCTGCATCGCTGAAGGTTCTTTACGACCAGGTCGTGCAGCAAGCGATTTATGAGACGAAAGAGACGGAGGGTCCTCCTCCCCCCGGTCATTTTTTTCATTTCAACCCGGACAGCGGGCAAGTTGACATCGAATTTGTTGAAGAATCCGATTTTTTGAAGGACGAGCCCCCGGCTGCGACGCCGGGGCAATAAGCGGATAAAAGATTTGATCCGTTTAGTTAGCGGGACTCTTGGAGTGACGGTTCCAAAGCCGCTCCCCGCGCGGGAATTCCGTATCGTTATATAGGGTTTTGGCTTCCTCAATTCCCTCGTCATCCAGCCAGAACCCGGCCGCTTCGCCGATTTCCGCAAATCTTGCCCTTAATTGCGAGGCATTGCCGCAAGGTCCGTTTGATATGGCGCTTAATGCCCGGCACGCGGCTTCCCAATCCCCGTCGTCCTCGTATTGTTCTTCAATCGGAATAGCCACGGTTTGAGCATTGCGAATCTTTTCTTTCCATTTGGACACGTCCTCGTTATTATTGAGCGATGGGTAAGCCTTATAGGCTTTGTTGGCGCTGACCATGCTTTTTAAACCGTCGACTCCATCGGGGATCCAATATTGGGTGTAAATTCTATACATCGCCGTCCGTTGGGGCGTATCGTACACGCTCATATCTTGCGGGTATTTTTTGCGCAGCGCGTGATAAGCAAGCATATTGTTGATGAAGGCGGCGATTTCATCCTCTTTGCTTGCCTGGACGCCGGGGATTTCACGGTGAATGTGCGCATGCCGAAGCTCATGGGCCACGGTCGGGAAAAAGTGCCGGGCCAGGACCTTCGGCACATCGTCTCCGGTAGGATGATTGGGCATGGCTTCCATATAGGTTTGGGCTTGTTCGAGCTTTTGCCTGTTGATGATGACCCGTCCCGTGTTATCGTCAAAAATAGCGTTATGGTCGCCTGATACGCTCCCGATAATGATTTCCGTGCCGAGCTCGCTCTCCCTTGAGAGCCCGCTGATTTCATTGAGCAGAACATTGATCTCCCCTAAAATATAGGAGTCATCCCAGCCCCAAGCCTGCGGCGCTAATCCCAAAAGGCAGGCCAGAAGAAAAACAGGAGCGTTCTTTTGCCTCATTGCTTTAGGGTAACAGGGATCGCTTTTGGCCGCCAGTGGGCCGGAGAAAACATCTAAGGCCCGCGCCTTCCCACGGCGCGTAAAAATTAGCCATTGAAAATGGGGTAGGAAGACCTTAGACTTAATCCATCGGAGGCTTTGATGAAAAAAACCGTGCTTTTGCTCACAGTGATTCTTTCCGCAGTCTCAAGCGGCGTTCTTCTGGCCTTTGATCCCAATAAGATTTATACGGATAAAGCCGCGTTCCCCGCTGAGACTATTCTGGAATATGCGGATCGTTTGAAAGCGGCTTGCGGGCGGATTACAGGGTCTTCGGTGGACGATCCTAAAACTCCTTTGCTCAAACCGAATATCGAAGGAATGTGCGAAGAAATTTCGCAAAAATTGGATTCTCTATTAAGCGGAGGAACGTCCGGGTCTTATGTGGATGCCCCCGTGCACTTCCTCCTGCGCGTGGAGCGTTTTGAGCGCGCTTCAAGGCGCAATTGGCCGACCGCTTGCCTCCATCTTCGGCAGATATATCAAGAACTTTTTGAAATCACCCTGGCTGAGACTGTCTACATTTGTTACCTCAGGCGCATCCCCAGGGGCCGCTAAGCTAAATTCCCGACGAACAACAATTCAGGCGTGATGGTAAAATCATGGTTTCATGATTACCATTCGCAACGCTTATAAAGAGTTCGGTTATCAGACTCTTCTTAAAAACGCCTCTCTGCAAATTAATGAGGAGGACCGCTACGCTTTGGTGGGTCCCAATGGTTCCGGCAAATCTACGCTTTTTAAGCTGATTTTGGGCAAGGAGACCCTGGACAAGGGCGAGATTCACTTAAGAAAAGGAATCCGTATCGGGTATTTGCCCCAGGAACAGGCAATCTTCGGCGACGGCACGGTTTTAAGCGAAACCTTGTCCGGCCATGAAGACTTGGATGGCCGGCTTGCGGCCAAGGCCAAGTCCATTCTAGCGGGCCTTGGGTTCAACGATGCCGGGTTCGAGAAGAAAATCAGCCAGCTCTCCGGCGGCTGGGCCATGCGCGTGGCCATCGCCCGCCTCCTGTTGGAGGAGCCCGACGCTCTTCTTTTGGATGAGCCGACCAATCATTTGGACCTTGAATCCACTCTTTGGCTTCAGGAATACCTTTGCCAATTCCAGGGCGCTATTTTTCTCATCACCCATGACCGGACGTTTTTAAACACCATCTGTCAGGCTGTTGTCAGCGTCCTGGACCATGATTTAAACGTTTATTGGGGCGCTTTTGAGGATTTCATCGAGGCGCGGGACCGGGAAAAAGAGAAATTGGAATCCGCTTATAAATTGCAGCAAAAACAAATTTCGGATATGGAAGATTTTATCGCGCGCAATTTGGCCCGCTTGTCCACGGCTTCACGCGCCCAGAGCATGAAAAAACGCTTGGAAAAATTGGAGCGCATCGAACTGCCCAGGGAGATGAAGCCCATCAGAATTAATTTTCCCCAGCCCAAAAGAACGGCCGCGCGCGTTTTGACCTTGAACAACGTCGATAAATCTTACGGCGACGTTAAAGTCTATCAAGGGCTTGATTTTGCCGTGGAGCGCGGCTGGAAAATGGCTTTTGTCGGCCATAACGGCGCCGGCAAGTCGACCTTGCTTAAAATGTTGGCCGGGGTCATCCCCATCGACTCGGGCGAGCGCGCGCTGGGTTTAAACGCCAAGGTTGGTTATTACTCCCAATACCGCCTGGATATGCTCAACCCCAATCGCACTGTTTTTCAGGAGGCCTCGGACAACACCCAATTCGGACAGACGGAAACCTTTATTCGCACCGTTTTAGGTACCTTTCTTTTTCCCGGCGAGACGGTTTTCAAAAAGGTGAATGTGTTAAGCGGCGGCGAAAAAAGCCGCCTGGCTCTTGTCAAACTTTTGCTTGATCCCCCCAACGTGCTGCTGATGGACGAACCGACCACGCATCTTGATATGTCCAGCGTTGAAGCGTTGATCGACGCCTTAAAAAACTATGACGGGACGGTTTGTTTTATCAGCCATGACGTGTATTTCATCAACCAATTGGCCACCCATGTCGTCCATGTCGATGGCGGAAGAGTCTCGATTTATCCGGGCAATTACGAGTATTTTGAGCACCGGCAAAAACAAATCCGTGAGGAGGCCGATGGCAAAATCACGCAGCCTGAGAGACTGCCCGAGTCCGCTTCCGGGGTCAATCCGAAATTGGCCCGCCAGCAAAAAGCCCAGGAGCGCGAATTCTTGCGCCTGAAAGAAAAACAGGCGGTGGAAGCCGTGCAAATCAAAAAGAGAGTTGAAGAATTGACGGCTCAAATGCATGATCCGGTTGTGTATGCCGATTACATGCGCGCGAGGGCCGTGGGCGATGAGATCAAGTCGCTTCAGCGCAGGCTCGCTGAATTGGAATCAGAAGAGAGGGCTTAAAAGTTTTTCGTTCGAGGCGTGATTTTCTAAAAGTTCGACAAGTTTCCGGGTTGCTTCAAGATCAGGCAAACCGCCTAAAACCCGGCGTAATTTCCAAGTGCCGCGAAGGATATCCTCCGGGAGCAGTTTTTCTTCTTTGCGGGTTCCCGATTGCCTGATATTGATGGCCGGGAACAGGCGCTGTTCCGCCGCGCTTCGAGACAAGACAAGCTCCAGATTGCCCGTGCCCTTAAATTCCTGAAAGATAACGTCATCCATCCGGCTGCCCGTTTCCACCAAAATGGTGGCCAGAATGGTTAAGGATCCTCCCCCTTCTATGTTTCTGGCCGCCCCAAAGAAACGCCGGGGCAATTCCATGGCCCTTGAATCCAGGCCGCCCGAGAGCGTGCGCCCGCTGCCTGAGCCCCTGTTGAAAGCTCGGGCCAGGCGGGTCAGGGAATCCAGAAGGATGACGACGTCTTTGCCGGAGGCGGCTTCTTGAGCCGCATGTTGGATGAAATCCTGGGCCAGTTCGATATGTTCTTCATTGGGCCGGTCGTTGGATGAGGCCACGACCTTGGCCGGGGTGTCTCGCTGAAAGTCCGTCACTTCTTCCGGTCGTTCGTCAAGCAAAAAGCAATAGAGCTTAATCGAAGGCGCGACCGTGGCGATGGCATGGCAAAGCTGTTTTAAGAGAATGGTCTTGCCGGCTTTCGGCGGCGAAACGATCAACCCGCGCTGGCCTTTGCCGATCGGGGCGATGAGATCCACGGCGCGCATGGCGGTTTCCTTGGACCCTTGTTCAAGGCGCAGCCATTCGCACGGATCAATCGCCGTTTTATCGGCGAAGTAATGGTCAAGAGTAATTCTATTTTGTCTGGGATCCCGGCGCATTGTTTTTAGTAATAGGCAGGTGCATAGGTATTTTAGGATATGAACAGCTCTTTAAAACAACTGCCAGCCTCCTAAATTTTTTTGATGGAGGCGCCAAAGTTTTTAGATATGCCTTGCAAAGCGGGCGTTCTCGACCTAATGTATAAGTGGTGGGAGAGAATATCGAGTCTCAACGTTTGGCCCTGGACCGCCGGTTAAGGGGTATCCTTCAGAAAACATCCAGTTTCGTTTCCATCGACGTGGTTGATTCAACCGCCATGAAAATGGGGGAGACCGAGGAGGATGTGATTTTCAGCTTCCTCGCTTATCAGAAACTGGTCGAAGACGTGATGCGCGCGCACGGAGGACAGGTGGTCAGCATCACCGGCGACGGCGTCATGAGCCAGTATGCGTTAAGCCAGGAGGCGGTCGAATCGGCCATTGACTTGCTCAATCGTATGCCGCAATTTAATAAGGCCACGCAGCTGTTGAAGAACCCTTTTCGCGTTCGGGTCGGCGTCAATACGGGCAAGGTATACGTGGACGCCAGCGAGCAAAGCGCCACGCTTCAGATTCTCCCCTCCTCGGCCATCGATTTGGCGGGCTATCTGCAGAAATACGCGCCGGTCAATACGGCTTGGATTTCGCAGTTTGCTTATGAGCAGCTCGAGCGGCCCGTGGCCGGGATTAAAAAAGACCATTTTGATGAAAAATTCGGCTTCATGATTTATTCTTACAAGTCTGAGGTCGCGGTTCCTCCCCTGCCGAATTCAAAGCGCCCCAAGAGCAAACCAAAAATTTTGATTATTGAAGATGAGCCGGATCACGCCTTTGTTTTCGCCCAGGCGTTTAGTGTGGCCGGATACGAAGCGGAAATCGCTTTCGATGGGATCGAAGGGTTGGTTCATTTAAAAACGTTTAAACCCGATTTAGTGCTGCTTGATATCGGATTGCCGAGGATGGACGGGTGGCAGATTCTTCATGAGATGAAATCCAATAAAATGGCCCCCAAGGTCCCCGTGTTGATGCTGGCCCGCCGTTATAAAGTCGAGGATATCGAGAAAAGTTTCGCCATGGGAGCGAGCGGCTGCGTTAAGAAATCTTTTGAGCTGCGCTTGTTGATGAGAAAGGTAGATACGATATTAGCCGCCTAGGTTTTCTTTAGCGGACGCCTTTGCCGTCGATTCCTTCTTCCTGCGGTATCGAGATGATGTAGGGAAACTGAGATTGTTTTTTAGCGACGAAACGGCCTCGATTGATGATCGCCAGGCCGGCCAACAAAGCGACCGCCAGGACGGCGATGATTAGGAAAATTTTGCGTCCCCGCCTGTTGCCTTGAAGAACGACCAAGGCTTCGCTCGCCACCTGTCGGACACGATCATCACCGTCTTTTAGGCTGTTGCGGATGGCGGAGGCGGCCGTGCGCCCTTCCAAGCACATCAGGGACAAAATGGCTTGGCGCCTGACTCCGGGTTCGACATCCTGAAGCGCCTTTTTGATGTACGGCGACGCTTTCCTATCGCTCATGCCTCCCAGAACATAAACGATGTATCGGCGCACCTCGGCGTCGTTGTCTTTGAAATTATCGATTAAGTGAGGGACGATGGATATATCGCCGATGCGGTGAAGAGCCCACGCCGACGCCAAGCGCAAGGCTCGCTCCGCGCTTCCCATGGTTTTGCAAAGCGTCGGGATCGCTTCCCGCGCGCCCAGGCGCCCCAGGGCTTTGGCGATGTGTTCCCTGCCTACTTGAGAATGGTTATCCAGGGTCGCGATCAATTGATCGGTGATATTGATTTTTTTGCTTAGGATCAATTCGATGGCGTTATCACGCATGGCCGGAGAACCTGAGGTGATGGCCTGGATGGCATCAACGGCGCCTGCCTGAAATTTGGTTTCAGGTTCAACGGAAGCCGGTTTTTGTTGATCGCGCGAAGCGACATGCCAACGATAGACATGGCGCTGGCTGTCCCGTTTTGGTTCTTCATCGACAGGCCGTGGGTCCTTCTTGCAGAAGGGACATTTGGCGATGTTTTCAGGCACGCGCCGGCCGCAATGCACGCAGGCATCCACAAAGGAAGTGTAATGGGGCAATGCCCTTAAATCAAGGCTGAAACGCGGACTTTACGCTGCCGATGAATCCCGTCGCTAGGGCAGCGCGACTTCGAGAGTGTTCCCTTCTACTCGATTGACTTTGGCGTTGAGCCTCTCCGACAACCTAGCGGCGATTTCTTGAACGCCCGTCTTGCCGGCGACCGTCAGGTAAACGTCCAGATTAGCCGCGCCGCCGTCTAAGGAGCGCACAAAGAGATCGCGCACCCCGGGCATGTCAACCAAGGTTTTTTTGAGGCCTTCAAGTTTCTGAAAGTCCGCGTTTGTTGCGGTGACCGAAACGCTTGCGTCTTGAATAAGCCGGTTATGCAGTTCCCGCGAGAATTCTTCTCCCGTTTTTTTGCCCACGGCTTCAAGCGCTTTTTGGATGGCCGCATCATCCACGGCGTCGAGGCCGGAAGCCTGTCCGGACACGTTCTGGAGCACTTCCCCGGTTTTAACGCGGGCCGCCTTGGCCGAAAGAGTCGCCCGGTAGGATTTCATGTCTCCAAGGAGATTTTTGTCCATGACCACCGGAGAAGCCTTGGCCTCGCCGATGACGATGATTTCAGCGTTGAGCTTCATCCCCAGATTGCTGAGCATCGCGGGGTCGTCTTCGGCCGCGTCAAGATTTTCGTAAGCTTTGGCGGCCATGATCGCATCCGGGTCCACGATTTTATATCCGGCTTTAATCAGCGCTTCGCCCATGGCATTAGCGGCGTAGGTGTGATCCTTGCCGTCATCGCTGGATGTGGGCCCCCCTTTTCCGACTTCATCAGCCACGATGACGGCCACGCGCGGCAAACCGACGGACGGCTCCCTCAGCACATTAAGCGACTTTAAGTCGTCGCCTAATTTTTGGAAGAGGACCAAAGCGCGAATTTTGGTCAGGTAATTATCGCTTTCCCGGCCTTCTTTCAGAACGTCATATTTGGAAATATAGCCTTCGGTATTGGCCAGAATGTTTTGTTCGATCGTGACCGCTTTTTCCACGCGGGTTTTGGCTGAAAGATAAACGCCGATGACTTTTTCCAGAGCCTTTTTCTGCGCTTCGCGCAGGGAGCATTCTTTTGCCCCCCTGACGTCGCCGCCGACGATGGGACAGGAGCCTTCGGCTTCGATAACTTCCCCGCCGGCCACGGCGCCGACTTTAAGCCGGCTGGTCGAGGCGCACCCGATCAGAAAAAAAGGCAAACAATAAGCCAATACCCGCGCGTTCATTGACAGTCCTCCTGTGCCCTTGTGGGGCCCGTTTATTTAAACTTGATGCCCATCAGCGACTCAAGGCGCTTTTTGGGAATCCTCATGGTTACCACGCAGCCATCGTCGTTGGTCCATTCGGTTTTGATGATTTCCGCTCCCTTTAATTCTTCGTTAAGCCGGGACTCGAGGGTCGAGTCTTTTGCTATGGCATCTTGCACGGTTGTGCCGCCTTCAACCTGGACTCTTTTAATCATGGAAAGCATTTCAAATTGCGCTTTCACGATGGCGGCGTCGCGCGAAAGAGAACGCCGTTGCGTTTGATTGGGCAGGCTCGGATCAGCGCCGCCGATACCGATGGATTCGACGTAACTGCCGCCCACGGCCTCTTGGTCCATGGTTTGTTGAAGTTCGCCTTTTTTAACCCGGGATTGGGCCCCGCCGCAAGCAACCAACGATAAGCTCGCTAAGGTCAAGATCGATAATTTTTTCATGTTGTTTATCCTCCTATTGAATCAAAAGATCAGTTCGCCATCCGGGCTAAATCACCCGATGACGGCGCGCGCGCCGCTCCTTTCATGCGGCCTTTGGACATGCTGTCCATCACCTCTTCCAAAACCAGTTCGCCCAGTTTCTCTTCGGTCCGGCCGATCACCAAGCCGGTGGTCGGGCTTTTGATTTCCCGGCCGAGCTTGAACACCATCAGTTTCTGGCCGTTTTCCATGCCGGACTCGGATCCCGCATCAATATATACGGTTGGCCCTTCCACTTCAGCCACCCGGCAGGACCAAGGTTTTTTATTAATTTGCGAAGTAATGTTTTCAACGAGCTGGGAAACGGCGGCCCTCAAGGCCTCGCCCTCCAGACCTTCGTTGTAGCCGCCTTTTGTGCCCATGCCCAGGAACGATCCTGACCCGGATTTGGCTTCGCCTTTTCCGGAATCGGCATAAAGCACTTGCCCGGTCTCCGCGTCAACCACCCGGATATCAACCGTGGCTTGAGCCACCTGACGTTTTGTTTGGGTGATCAGGTAATCTGAGCCCGTGGTATTGACGCCGAAATTGGAAATGGCGCCGGTGACAATGGCGTTTAAGCCGAGAACTTTGCCCATCTGGGCTGCGGTGGTGGAATCAATGGCTCCCGTCATGCCCAATTTTTGCTCATCCATGAGCTTATTGAGCTTGTCCCGCTCGACGACGACAAATTTGCCGGTTTTAACGAGTTCGGTAATTAAAATATCGGCAGCGGCTCCGCCGAGGCGATTTTGCCCGTAAGCGGTTTTATTATCGAAATCAACGACGCCCACTCTTCTCTTGGGGCCGGTGTATTTTGAATCCACCTTTTCGGTGACATTGGCGGAAACCGCTTGTTTCATTTTGGTGGATTGCATAGCTGCGCAACCGGTCATCAAGCCGGCGACGGCGGCTAAGCCGATCATTCTTTGAATCATTGATCCCTCCTTGTCGTTTTCTTGGCTTTATTTAAGCTTTTTATGATTTGTTTGACTAAGCGTTCCATATTAGGAGCGGGCTTGTCAATGGACTCCTCCCAAAGTTTGGCGCCGGTTTTGGTGTCTACGAGCCAAAAGTCGGCCTGATAATTCTGCCCGGCCGGCGCTTTCAGCCACTGTCCATAAAGAGCGGACGGCGCCCCCAGCAGCAGGCCCATTTTTTGCGGGGCGACGACATTCAATTGATAACCGTCCGTGACGCCGATGGATTTAAGCTTGAGGTCAGTGACCTCGAGATCAGGCACCTCGTATCCGGAATCCATTAGATGAAATTCCAATAAATTTCTGACAGTTGCGGACTCCGCGGGATAATCAGATGCGTTTTTCATGGGTAAAACCGCGATGGTCTGGGGAAAGGACGAGGGGGCATGGGCCGAAGGCATCATCGCGCAGGACGCTAAAAGCGCCGCCGCCGTTACGGGAATCAGGTATCGCAAAAGAAAAGATATACATCCCCCCACATTCTAAGCTTCGTGGGAGTGTAACACAGAAAAATGAGACACGCAAGATTCCGTGGATTTAAAGGTCTTGGCGCAAGAGATCGCCCAGGGATTCCCTACGGACGATTAAGCGCGCTTTGCCGTTTGCGGCCATGATCGCGGCCGGCCTTGGGTAGCGATTGTAATTGGAGGCCATCGAGTAATTGTAGGCTCCCGTGGAAAAGACGGCCATGATGTCCCCGCGTTGAGGCGTTTGAATGTTGACGTCTTGGAAAAGCCGGTCGGTTTCGCAATGTTTCCCCGAAACGGTGCAGGGAAAATTGGCCGGTTTGTTCATCTTATTCGCCACGGCCACGCGATAGCGGGCGCCGTAAAGGGCCGGCCTGGGATTGTCCGAAAGGCCGCCGTCCACGATCACATAAGATTTGCCGCCGGGAATTTTTTTGACGTAATGAATCGTGTAGAGCGTCACGCCCGCTTCCGCGACGATGGAACGCCCCGGTTCCACGATGATTTGAGGCAATGGATAGTCAAGATCGTGGCTGATCTGCCCAAGAGTGCGGCTGATGACCCGGGCGTAGTCTGCGACCGAAGGCGGGTGTTGCTCCTGCGAATAACGAATGCCCAGCCCTCCGCCGAAATCTAATTCGCCGAAGACTTTTTTCGTTTTTGAGCGGACGTCCTTTAAGAACGCAAAAACCATTTCGATCATCACTTGGTAGGATTCCAGGTCGAAAATTTGGCTGCCGATATGGGCGTGGATGCCGTGCAAATTGATATTTTTCAAGGCCAGCGCCGACTTGACGGCTTTTAACGCCAGGCCGCTCTCGATATGGATGCCGAATTTTGTGTCCAAATGACCGGTTTTGATGTATTCGTGCGTATGCGCCTCGACCCCCGGAGTGATGCGTAAAAAAATATCCGCTTTTTTCCCCATTTTAGCGGCGATGCGGTTGAGTTGGATCAGTTCCTGCTCGCTATCGATGATGAGGCGATGGACTCCGTATCGCAAGGCCATGGTCATTTCTTCCTGAGTTTTGCAATTACCGTGCATATAGATGCGGCCGGCCGGAAATCGGGCGCTCATGGCGGTAAATAGTTCCCCGGCGGAGGCGACGTCGAGGCTCAGCCCCTCTTCTTTGATCAGCTTCGCCATGGCCAAGGTTAAAAAGGCCTTGGCCGCGTAAGCGATTCTGCTTTCCGAGGGATAATTCAGCCGGAAGGCTTCCCGATAGTCCCGGCAATTGGCTCTTAGGCGGGTTTCATCGAAAACATACAACGGGGTTGCAAAGCGTTGGGCGAGAAGGACGGCATCGCAGCCGCCGATTGTTAGGCGGCCGTTTTTGCCAACGGAGAACCCTTCGAATGTTCGGGCCTGCATGAGCCAGTCATTCTGGCATTACTGTTTTTCTTTTTCCAGATAGCTGTTATAACAGCCGTAAATCGTGCCCATGGCGCTGAGCATGATCAAAACGAATCCGATCCAGAGTCCGGGTCCTTTGGCCTGATAGAGCCCTTGGTGCAAATAAAATAGGGAATGCCCGAAAATTGCGCTAATTGCTAAAGAATTGATCAGCCGCCAAGAGGGATCGGCGCTGGTGAGGCGCGTCGCCATAAAAATTCCCAAAAATCCGATCAGGATCAGGCATAAAAATATCCGGTCGTATTCTTTAGGCCATATGTTGGCGGCCGTCAAGGCCGGCGTTTTTTGAAGATTATTTTTTTGAGCGGAGATCGCCTTGGCCTTGATCGTTGATGGAAAATTTTTTCTGTAGGACGGCGGCTCAATGGAATGCGCTGCGTGCGGGGCAGGCGGATTTTTAGCCGGTTCAAGCGCGGCGATCAAACCGAATGTGCTCTGCGCAGGCAAGGCGGCTTCTTCAGGCTTGGGCACGGTGATATTCAGGTCCGGGATGGCCGGAACATCAAGAGACAGGCCGTCTTTGGATGAAAAAAAATCAGGCCAGTTCATTTCCCAGCGTTGAGCCATCCGCTGATCGGCAAAATAAACGGCCGATGAGACGCCGAAGCCCGCGGAGAAAAGAAGGATGGCGGCGACGGCGTTGCCCAGCGTCAGGTTTTCTTTGAGGCGCTTGAAAACGGCGCCAATGAATTCGTTCACGAAGCGTTTACTCACGGCCCCTTAAGTTTGAGGTCAGTTGGCGTTTGCGTCAAGAGGGAGTTTGTGTTTTTATATCATCATGGTTATCCATGCTTTTTCTAGCCAATCGTTTCGTGGCCGGCGAGACCAAGCGTGAAGCGTTGGCCCGAGTCCGGGAGATTCAGAAGCTCGGACTCTCGACGACGTTGGATTTTTTGGGCGAACACACGAAAGAGCCCGATGCCGCCGCAGGCGTTGCCCGGGAATATTCGGAGCTTCTGGAAGAGATCGGCAACGACGGCGAACGCGCCTGCACGATTTCCGTCAAGCTGACCCATCTCGGCCTCGATATCAGCGATGAACTTGCCCTAAAAAATATGCGCATGCTCCTTGCATTGGCCAAACAACACGGCAATTTTGTGCGCATCGATATGGAGGGCTCCCCTTACACCGAGCGAACGCTGGATATTTTTGAAACGCTTCGGAAGGAATACGGCGATCATGTGGGCATCGTCATCCAGGCGTATTTGTACAGGTCGGCGGACGATATCGGGGATTTGGTCGTTTCCAAGGCGCGCGTGCGTTTATGCAAAGGGGCTTATAAAGAATCTCCGGCCATCGCCTTCGCCGCCAAAAACGACGTCGACGCCAATTACGATCATTGCTGCGAAATGCTGTTAAAGGACGGCCAGTCCCCGGCCGTCGCCACCCACGATGAATTGCGCATTAGAAACGCCATCGCGTTCGCCCGTAAATACGGCAAAACGCCCAAGGATTTCGAATTTCAGATGCTTCTGGGCATCCGCACCAAGCTGGCCATGGAATTGGTCAAAAGCGGATACCGGGTCCGGCTTTACCTGCCCTATGGCAATGAATGGTTCCGGTATTTTTACCGTCGCATCAGGGAGCGAAAAGAAAATTTTTTATTTGTGGCTAAAAATTTCTTCAAGAATTAATATGGTGTATCCGTGCTCGCCTTGATGAAAACAAGCCGCAGCCGCGGCGCCCAATTGGCCGACGTTCCGGTCGTTCGCCCCGGCAAAGGTGAAACGTTGATCAAGGTGCACCGGGCGTCGATTTGCGGCAGCGATTTGCCGATTTTCAACTGGACATCTTGGGCGCCCCATCGAATCCATCCTCCCATGATTTTCGGCCATGAAATCTGCGGCGAAATCGCCGAGTGCGGGCCCGACGTCAAAAACATCCGCCCCGGCGATCGCGTGGCCGTCGAATCTCATATTTTTTGCGAAGCCTGCGCTTCCTGTCTGGCCGGGGACCGACATCTTTGCCGGAAAATGTCGTTGATCGGCGTGGACGCTAACGGCGGATTCGCCGAATATATCACGGTGCCGGAGCGCGTCTTATGGAAATTAGGCTCCCATATTCCTTATGACTATGCGAGTTTGATGGAGCCGATGGGCAACGCGCTCTATGCCACTTGCGTTGAGCCGGTGACCGGAAAAACGGTGCTGGTGATGGGCTGCGGCCCTCAGGGGCTTTACGCCGTGCAAATCGCCAAAGCCATGGGCGCTTCTTTGGTCGTGGCCGTTGAAAAAAGCCCGTTTCGCGCCAAGCTGGCCAAAACGCTGGGCGCTGATCATGTGTTCGGGCATGAAGGCGACGGCGATCTTAAAGAAAAGCTTCTTGGGCTCAAAAAAACCAAGGAAGGTTTCGACGTTTGCCTTGAGATGTCCGGCGCTGATCAATTGGTCGCCTTGGCTTTTCAGGTTTTAAGAAACGGAGGCCGCTTATCCCTATTCGGCATCACGGCCGGCAAAATGGGCATTGATTTGGGTGAGGACGAGCTCGATCGGCTGATCAGCGAGCGTAAAGTCAATTTGGAAAGCGTGGTCAGCCATTCATTCCCTCTCAAAGAGGCGCAGCAGGCGTTCGAACTGTTTTCCGGGCCGCAAAGAGATTGCGGCAAAATCATTTTCGCATTGAATTAGTGTAGTGCGTCATAAATCCCTTTGCATTCGTCACCCCGGCGAAAGCCGGGGTCCAGGCCTGGATTCCCGCCTTCGCGGGAATGACGCCAAAAGCAAAGAAGTGTTGGACGTACTACATTAGCTTATGCTTAAAGCGCATCCAGCGCTGGGCTTCCTCCAAGATGAGCTCGGCGATTTGAAGAAAAACGGATTACACCGCCGTTTGCGCATTTTGGGAACTCCCCAAGAGCCCGTTTCGGTCATCGATGGTAAAAAAGTCGTCAACCTGAGTTCCAATAATTATTTGGGATTGACGACTCATCCAAAGCTCATTCAAGCGGCGAAAAAAGCGATCGATGATTTCGGCGTGGGGACGGCGGCGGTGCGCAGCATTATCGGCACTCAAACCATTCACGTTCAATTGGAAGAGCGGTTGGCCAAATTTAAAGGCACGGAATCCGCCGTGGTTCTTCAGTCCGGATTCGCCACCAATGTCGCCGTTGTTCAAAGCGTGATGTCCGATGAAAGAGACCTGTTGGTTTCCGATGAATTGAACCACGCTTCGATCATCGACGGCGGACGGCTGTCGAAGGCCAAGCGTTTTATTTACCCCCACCGCGACGTCAAGGCGTTGGCCGGGATTCTTGAAAAAAATGCGCCGGGCACGCGGCGGCGCATGATTGTCACGGACGGGGTTTTCTCCATGGACGGCGACGTCGCGCCCTTGCCGGAGATTGCCGCCGTCGCCGAACGCTTCGATGCTCTTGTCATGGTGGATGACGCGCACGCTTCCGGCGTCATGGGTCCCAATGGCCGGGGAACGCCGTCTCATTTCGGCTTGACCGATCAAATCCCCATTCAAATCGGCACCTTATCCAAGGCCATCGCGGCCATCGGCGGCTATGTGGCGAGCACTAAAGAAATGCAGGATTTTCTGTTTCATAAAGCCAGACCGTTCTTATTTTCGAGTTCCCACCCTCCATCAGTGACCGCCACTTGTCTGGCGGCTTTAGACGTGCTTGAGACCGATACCGAACGTATCAAACGGCTTTGGAAAAACACCCGTTTTTTTAAAGAAGAGCTTAAAAAAATGGGCTTTGACACAGGGCAGTCCGAAACTCCCATCACCCCTGTTATGGCCGGAGACACTGAGAAGGCCCGAAAATTAGAGCAGGGCTTATTTGACGAGGGAGTTTTTGCCCTTTCCATTACTTATCCCACCGTGGCCAAGGGCAAAGAGCGCGTGCGCACCATTATGACCAGCGAGCATACCCAAGCCCACATCGAAACCGCTCTTAACGCTTTTCTCAAGATTAAAAAACGCCTTAACATCTAAGCTCCAGCAGCCGGTCCCATTGCCGGCCCTCCTTTCCTCTGGTACATTTATAGGGATGGTCGGAACGGTTTTTCTCCTGATGCTGACGGCAGGAATTCATGCCGGCGAGCTGGCTGATGCCGTTGGCGGCAGAATTGATGCCTGCCGGGCCGAAGGTTTTTTGGAGGAATCGTCAGTTTTGGTTTCAAGCGCAGATTTACCTGAGGAATCCGCCTTAAGAGATCTTTTGCCGGGAGTATCCGCTGATGACGTCGAATCAATGAATTGTCTTGTTCTAGAACATATCTTGGCAACCCAACGGCCTTGCCCCTATCGCATGGAAGCTGCTCAGGAAACCATTCGGGGGCTGGCCGAACGCATTTCCGGACGCAGCGCCGACTTTCGGAGCATGAAAGCTGCCGTAGGTCCCATTTCCGTCCGAATCCATGATTTTAACGGTCCTGTTCCCATGGGCCGTTTCCGGCCTTCGGAAGGGGATATTTTGATGAATGCGCTTTGGTCTTGCACCTTGCGTATGGGAGAGGAACAAATCATGGCCCGGCAATTGGCTGCGGAAACTTTGACTCATGAATATTTTCATGCCTATGTTCATCGAATTTTGGGAGAAAATACCTATACCAGCACCGAGGAAGCCATGGCCACGGTTTTGGGTTTTCATTTTGCCAGGCAGGCCGGGTTGACGGGAGGCTTAAATTGCGGTTCCATGGATTTAGGCCTGAGCAGATTGGCGAGCATCATCAAAGAAGGCTCCTGTCAAAAAATAGATTGGTTGATATCGGGATCATGGGAGTCCTTTATCGAATGGTCGGCGCTTTATTGCACGGATGAAGACGGCGTTGTTGAGTGCAATCGCGGTTCTTTTATTTATGCTTCCCGCCCCTTGCCCGGGGATGCTGATAATTGCCAACGAGCCCGGCATTACTTAAAAAGAGCGCTTTATGAAATGGAAGGCGGCGCCAGCCCCATGAGCGATTTCCGCCAATCCCTTCGTTTTGCCCGTTCTTGCCCGCCGGGGTATCCCTAAAGCGGAAAAAGCTTATGCGCCTGGGTGTGGATTAAAAACATTTGGGAATCAGGGGTGCGGTCGAAGCTGGCGTAAACCGCAGCCGTGTCCAGCGCCTCCCGGATATGTTCCAAATAGTTGCGGATATCCGCTTCGCTGGCGCGGATGGCGATGGCCCGGTTCATCAGATTGATCCCGTTTTTTCGCGCTGTTTCCCAGCATTTTTTCAGGCATTCGCGTTCCGCTTCGCCATAAGTGAGGGAGGCCGGAGCCGTAAAATGACGGCAGCCGAAAGCGCTGATCCATTCCCCTTTCTTTTTTTCTTTGGCGAGTTTGTGTTTTTTAAGATTGTTCATGGCCGCGTTGATTTCGCTTTTGCTCATTTTAAGCAGTTTGGCCAAAGTCTCAATCGTCCATGGCCCCTCGTCATTGGTCAACACTTCCAGACACCAGTAGCCGGCCGGGTCTTGGATAACGCCATGAAACTGGTCCGGAGTCAAATGCTGCACCCGCTCTTTGGAGAGCACCTTGGCGGCTTTAATGGAAAGAGCGGAGAGGGAACCCTCCAGCCGCCTGCCTTCCATCATCGGCTGAAAAAGAGAATCAAAAACTTCATGATCACCGACCATGGTTTTTATGTAAGCGGCCAGAAGCCCTCGCACCTGTTCCGTGCCCGGCTTGATTCTGAGCAGATGAATCAAAAGAGAAAGCCGTTTGGCCTGAGGCAAAATTTCCCCCTTTTCGATTTTAAGGTAGCCCACAAAGGATAGTTGAAGCACCTTGGCTCCGCCATTTTTATGGTAGAAATCATACGGGCTTTCAAAACCAGCGTCCTTCCTGAGTTTAACGAACATGGCGGAAAAAGGAGTGATCATGATTTTTTAAGGATGCGGCGACGGGCCGCCATAAGTTTCGACATAGCCTTCGTTGCAGATATCCGCCACCCTCTCCTCAAAGGCGGCAAAATTCTCCAGGCAAAAGTCTCGGTCTTCACCCGCCCACATTTCACAAAAAGATTCCGGAAAGGCGCAGTCGTCATCGGTTAATAAAGTCGCGGCCTCTGGGTTTCGGACGCGCCCGTCAAGGCGGCCCCAACTAAAGTTCATCGTATCCACCAATATTGAATCAAGGCCATGTCGTAGCAGTTCCCGGTCCTCTGTAGACGTTTTTGCCCCGCTTAAGGCTGGGCTGCGGTAGTCTGATTTTGCTTTTCCCCCCGTTGCGGACTCCGCAGAACCGGTTAAGGCGAAGTAAATAACGTCGGTTTTGTTGAGGATTACCTTCCCCGGCATGGCGTTGTATTCAAAAGCAATCAAGGCGCGGGGGAATGTCAGTTTGAGGTTACCATAACGGGCCATGATGTTTTTCCCGAGAGCGCCGGTTGTAGTGTTGATGCTCATCAACTGAAAATAACGAAGCGTTTTGGCGAGCTTGTTCGCGTCGCAAAGCCGTTTTGGCAGATAAAACACATCGCCGGTATAATCGTCGTCAGCGCTTGTTGATAAGCTGGAAAAGGTTTTGACGATATAGGGCTCATCCGCGAACCGAACGGACATAATGGGCAGGCCATGGAGAATATACGCGCGCGCAAAGCGCCGGACGCCTTCGATTTGGGCGCGGCTGGTGGTTGCGGGTAAGTGAAGACTCACGCCCGGAACGAGCCCGGCCCACTCGGTTTCCATGGCCCGGCGCTCGGGTTCCGTAGCCGGGCCGGGGCAGGCGCGCGGCGAGAGGCGGTAGCTTGCGACCTCTTTTTCAAGAGCATTAAAATATTCGTCGGTGTATAAATCCGCCTCCGTGGGCGGATCGCGAAAGATGTCGGCCCGGGCGACTCCCAGGCTGACGATAAGAAACAATGACCCCAACATGCTTTCAAAGGGTATCAGCAATTTTTCCATAACGCCATAGCTCCTCCCCGCGCTTTATTCCCCAATGTCTTCCAGTAGTTTACGGGCATTTTCAAGATCAATTTCATATTCCGCCGGATCGTCGGGTTTTTTGATGGCGAGGGCGGCCCGGAGCGTGAGCCTGGCTTTATACTCATCCCCGGCGTCAAGATAAGCCTCGGCCAAGGTCGGGTAACACGCGGCGCAGTTTGGGGCAAGTTTCACGGCCTCTTCAAGTTCTTCGAGAGCTTTCTTTCTATTACCGCCAGGCAACTCAAGGATTAAGCGTCCCAGAAAATAATGGGCGCCTGCATGCCTGGGATTGAGGCTGAGAACAGTCATCATTTCTCTTTTCATGGGACCCACTAGAGTCAAAGCGCTTAAAAAATCCATGGTTTCGGCTTTGCGGCCCAGAACAACGCCGAACCAAAAATGAGCCTCTGCGTTGTCGGCTTTTAAAGCCAACGCTTGTTTGATTTTTTCTTCAGCTAGTGAGAAAAATATCAGCTTCCCTTTTTTCTTTGTTTGGCGTTCGCCTAGTTTGACCAGGCCGCGTCCCCATCGCCACAAAATGTCCGGATTACCGGGTGATGCCGCATCCATACTTTGAAGCCGGTTGATCGATTCTTCAAGGTTTGAGCCCAAGTGGCGGTAAAGATAAAGGCGATCGATCTCCGCAAAATCAGGAGATGCGGCATTTAGACCAAGGCACAGACCCAACAGGATGAGCAAAATGTTGAACCTGCGCCACGGCCAGAAATTCCCCGAACCCTTTCTTTTTCCGTCATACCGGCGAAAGCCGGTATCCAGTTTATTGGACTCTCTTGGGGGGCCTGGATTCCGGCTTTCGCCGGAATGACGAAGCGGGGAATATCCGCCCCACGGTGTCTTATAGCCCATGTTTTTTGGCCCAGACATCGACATCGCGGCGTACTTTGGCGGCGGCATCGATATAGCCCGGGGCTTCGTCCTTTAAAAATGCTGTTGCGGCCGATCGGATCAGGGGATTGGGTTCGCTGATTAAAATTCCCATCATTTCACCTTTAATCTTCGCACGAATTTCGTTTTCAAAAGTTGGCTTGCCGAAAATCGCGTCCCCGGCCTCAAGAGCCCAGTCATTAATCGCATCGCCTATTTCCCTGAGACCGCCGGCAAAATCATCCGGGTATACCCGGAACCTTTCAATGTCGCTTTCATCCACGGTAATCACTGCCCCGGTCCGCGCGTTGATGAGGGTGCGTGTCGTGTTTATTTCCTCTTCATGGGGATTCAGGATGTAGATCATTTTAAGAGAGCGGATGGCCTTGAGCGCCGCGGCAATTGATTCCGGCGTTCGCGTTTTGGCGCAGGAGATGGTTTTTGAACAATTGGCGATACCGGCCAGGGCAAGGACAGCCCCCGATTGGAAGGCCTCGGCCCGGCGCAAGTAAATAAGGCCGTTGAAAACGGTGATTTCATTGAGCAGCGCTTCATCGGTTAAATGGTGCGCCAGGAATTCAACGCCGTACGCCGCATCCGCGTCGCTGATGGCGGGGTCAAAAAGCAGTTTGTTGATGTCGTTGATTGTTTTATCGGAGCCGATCCACTCGAATCGCCCCGTAACCTCATTTTTACGGACTGAGCTTGCGAGCAGACTGCCCAGATCGACGGCCGTTGATTCGCCCTTTGCCGGCAGGCCGCCAGCCAGAATAAGCGCCGCCGCCGCGAATTTTATGATTGCTCTATTCAGCATGATCATTCCCCCTCGTTTAACCAACGACAAACCGAACGGTATAAATTGAGCCTTTCTTCCAGCGGATGGTACATGTCCGCCCTTGCTTTATCCCTTGATTCATGCCACGCTCGTTCTGAGTCAGAACCTTTTCGCAGCCAACCTTCAAACATACGCCTGAATACTCCTTCGCTTTCTTTGCAATTGAAACCGGCCTCATGCATATAGATGACGGCGTAGGTATCAGCTTCTTTTTCTACGTCTGGCGTGGGGGCGATAGACCCACGCCATAGTTTTTCAGAGTGCCTAAATTGAATATGGGCCAGTTCGTGGGCGATGTGCCAAGCCAGCTCATGCTCGTTGCGAACGCTATCCATCAGTTCCCTGGTGATCACGATAGCGCCAAGGGCAGGTTTGCGCCGGTCGTCTGTCCTTTCCCAAGGTTTGCTAAATGAGTAAGCGTAAGAGAAGTCCTCGCCCGCCGTGTACTTGTACTCTAAAAAGGCGGGCATAACGGGGGCATGGAATCGTCCCAGAACCTCCCAAAGCCGGCCGAAGACTCGCATTACTTCTTCGCTTGGATTATGGTACCAAGCCACGCTCATCGGGGGATCGGACGGGTCGAAACTGTAGGGATCGGCAATCCCTCCGGCCAGAGCAGATTGAGCCAAGGCGGCAAACGCAACGGCGTTTAACCCGATTGTCTTAAGCATGCTTTTCGAGGGCGTTAATTTTTTCATTTGAAAATACCTTTTATTCCGTTGGTATCGTGTAGACCGACGGCAGGCCGTTTGCAATTCGTTCTTGAATAAGCTTTTCAATGTTGACGTCACCATAACGCCATGGGACGTCAACCTCCTCAAGAAAACGCTTGGCCATCATGTATATCCTGGGTGATGGATGGGACGCAACGATATATTTCATCGTATTTAAAACAGACATTTTGACCAGAGAATAGCCATACACAGGATCATCGGGGTACTTTAAGTAGTACATCAGTTTGATGGCATTGAACGATTTCGACGCGGCCTCATATCCAGTGCTGAAACCGTAAGAAGCGTTGCGGCCTTCATGGTAATCGACAACCGCGCCAAGAAACGCAACCGTTCTCTCGCCGATTAAAGGAGACGCCCGGGCAATAGCCGTGCCTGTTACAAGAGCGATGGTTTTCTCATTTTTGCTCGTATCCCGCGACATCACGATGCCGTTGTAAACCAAATCCTCCATGGCATTGGAAACAGCCTCATCGGAAACATCGCTGTCGAGCACAAGCGCGGCCGTTTCTCGCAAAGCCTCCGTCCAAGCCGGCGGTTTGATTTTGCAGAACAAGGGGTCAATAGTGCCGGCGACATTTTCACACTCTACCGTCCACAATGGATTCATGGCGTATCTCGTCAAATACGAAAGCCGCGCCTCTTTAACTTTACGCCTTAGTTCGGCAGGAGTCGGCTTGCCGACCATGATATGATGATCCGCCGCTATTGCCGTCTTGAAATTGCCGAGCACAAGGTCCGGGGCTAAAGATTCATCTCCTTGCAAGGCCACAACCGGGGCTAGATTAGCCGCTGTCCAAAAACATGCGGCCGCGGCTATTTTAAACATCGTTTTATTTATTTGGCTCATTTTATTTGCCTTTATGTGTTTGTTGGTGTACATCGTATCCCCCCTATTCCTTGCACGCGCCAAGCAGGCGATCGAGCCGTAGGGTGGCAATAAGTTCTTCGCTCTTGAGGCTGCTCAAGCGATCTTCCGCATCAAGAACTTCTTGAAAGCCCCTGAATTCCGCATCGGCAAGGTAGCGGCACATGGAAATGTTGATCATCCCGGGGTCCTTGCCAACACATCGGACCCGGTATTCAATTTTTTTGCCCTCAAAATAACTCCTCGCTCTGGACAAACTGCTTTCCGCATCGGCGATATCGTATTCAATGTCGCTGATTCTCCACTTCAAGGCGCGTACCTTAGGAGCGGTTCTTTTTTCAGCGCAATCATCTTTTTTAGGTTCAATGGGTTTGGTCTTGACGGCATGTGTTTTCTTCGTCGGTTTTCCAATCTTGCCATCCCATGTTTTGACGACTTTTCCAAGCGCCTTGATCACTTCTTCCTTGGAGTCTGATGCGGCCACGGAAGAAACCTTGCTTGCGGGGATTTCGCAAATGGGATGAGGCTCGCTCCCTGCTTGCAGGCCCATGGCCCACGCAAAGACCAGCGCTGCGGCATTTGTCGCAATCATTTTCGTTTTTTTCATCTTTTCACCCTCCTCTTTGGGTTCGCTGTCATGAGGGTAACAGGGGCGGCGGCGGATATCCTGAAACCAAAGACTAAAAAGATCGGGCCCAAAGGCCCGACTACCTGATATTGAGCTAAAGGTCGGTTTTAGTTAACTGTTGGTTAACTAGACTTGAGGATGACTTTTACGGCCTTGGGGACTTCTTGCTCGAAGTATTTTTTGATTTGGGGCCAACGCGCGGGCTTAAGCAACCTGGGGCTTGGGTCTGATTCCGCGTCGTCAAAGTAAACAAGGGCCTTGGCCGCTTGCAGATAAAAGTCGGCCGAATGCTTGAATTTTTGCTCGGACAGTTTCAATAGATCCGTTAACGGGATTTTCTGACTGATTGTGTAAAGATCGATAAAATCTTTTTTGGCTCCCCGCCCGATAATGGCGCCGATTTTCATCAATGCGATATCCTCGTAGGAAGCGACCGCTAAGCCTTCCCAGGATAGAAGAGGTTTCAGCGCAGGGTAGGGGTAGCGCAAAAAACTGACGGCCGTTTCCAAAATAACAACGTGCAGGGTACCTTCTTCTTCTTTGCGAATGGCGAAGCGTCCTATCTTACGAAGCCCCGTTTTTAAAGCCTCCAAATGACTAGGGTCAAGCGGGTAATCCGGGGAGAAAAAGTCCAAATCCATGGAGACCCGATGCCCAAACTGAAGCGCCAGCGCCGTGCCTCCGGCCAAATAAAATTTTTTTAATTGGGGCAGCGTCAAAAGCAGGCGCGCAGTTTGCCGGCAATCATTTGTCATGGCTTGGGGATGCCAGGGCATAAAGGTTTACGCTCCCCCCCAAGCGCGTCCGGATAGGCGCCATTTTGGCGGCAAGGATGGTTTCACGTCAAAACAAAGACTCCAAAGGCGCAACGATTTAGCCGAAAGAACCCGTGAGCCGTCCTGTTTCAAGAAATCGCGGATGGCGCTAATCGGGTATCGCCGCAGTACCCATTTCATCTCTTGGCGAGTGCCTTGGTCAAGGATGCGGGAGAGCATGAGCCTAACGTCACGGTAAGGGTTAATTTGGTTGATGGGATATTCTGGAAACAGGACTTGAAATTTCTTGGGCGGTTTTTTTAAAGATTTGGGCAAACCCGCCAATTTTTCGACACCTTCTAAATCTAAAAGCCATTCACCCAGAAATTTTCCGTGTGTTTTAATGACCTGCGTCTCAAGAAGACGGTAAATTTGCCGTCTTGATCGCTGCAGTTTGCGCGAAGCGTCTTGAGAGGTGCAGATTCGTTTGTAGGCGGGCTTGCCCGCGGTCGTCGCTCTTTTGAGGTAGAGCCGGCCTTTGCTGTCCTGGGCCACCTCAATAAGATACTTCATGTCATATATTATGACATGAAAATGTATATAATTCCAGTAGGGCTGGAATGGGTTTACCGGAGGCGCTTTGTTAGGTTTTCTTGCCCAAGGATTTGCCGAGTTTTGAGAGGTTGTAACCCAAAACAGTCAACGCAAAACCAGCGAGGGCGATCCAGAGGTAAGGGAACAGGGCCACCATAACGGCTAGGGCGACCCCCAAGAAAAACCCGGCGACCCCGGTAACCAACGTCGCGGTTGCCGCGGCGCGAACAAAGCGAGCCGGCGATTTTTTGGCTTTAAGGACTTTTTTGTCTGGGGTTTTTCCCGGGGACGGCGTAGGGGCCGTTTCCGTCGTTTTCGCTGCCACCGGCATGGACCCCGGCAACCCGAGCGTCCCACCGCCCCCTTCTCCTTGCTGCCCGCCGTCAAAAATCCGGCGCGAGTCGTTATAGAGGTGGTCGGTATCAGCTAAAGCCCATTGTTGCCCGAAAGTCATGCTCAGGCAAAAAAGGACGGCCAGACACAAAATCGCTTTTTTGATCATCGCAACGCTGACCGACCGTTCCCTTGCCGCGTCATTTGCAAACCTTGCGCAATACATTGAGCCTTTCTGGATAGGCATCACGGTTGCCCTCCTCGTATCTAATCTCATGGAGTCTCGCTACCCAGTCTCGGGTCTCTTCTTCAGGGGGCATAAAAAGGGTTGTAGCGCGGGCCCAGTCAACTTCAAAAGAATGTCTGAATACTCCCTCGGCCTCCTTGCAATTAAAACCTGCTTCCTGCATGTAGAGGGCTCCAACGATATCAGCTTCCCGCTCGTACAGCCGCCGGCTTTTGCTTGTGACTTTTTTAACGTGTTCCAATTGAACATGAGCTAGTTCGTGGGCAATAATGAGGGCCAACTCATGCTCGTTGCGAACAAGTTCCAGCAATTCGTAGGTAATGACAATAACGCCGCTGCCGGGGCCAAGACCATAAAGATAAAGCTCTTTTGTCTTTACTACATAGGCGGGAGCAACATCTATTTCCGTCTTGTATTCCAAGATAACGGGCATTACAGACGGGTGGAATCGCGGTAAAATCTCAAAGAGCCGGCCAAAAATCCTCATCACTTCTTCGCTTGGATTGCGGTACCAAGTCACGCTCATTGGGGGATCGTCTGGATTGAAATTGTAAACTTCAGATTCCTCTTTTAGGACCGGGCCGAAGTATGCCGCTGCCGGCGCCGTCATCCGCATCTGCACCGCAGCGAACGCTATGAGGAGAGTTGTCATGCGCAGGCCCCGCATCGCAGGCTGCGGCGTTGTTGCCTTGTTCATTTCCTGGCTTCCCGATTTTAAGCTTTCGTTCATAATCATGAGGGTAACAGGGTGGCAGGCAGGCGTCCTGAATCCAAAGACTAAAAAGATCGGGCCCAAAGGCCCGGCTACCTGATATTGAGCTAAAGGCCGGTTTTAGTTAATTATTGGTTAACTCGCGAATCAACTAATGGACGACGGCCAGGCGGGCCGCCGGAAAAACGATTTTCCCTAGCCTGCGGCCGACTTGAACCAACAGAGTACCGAAGATTCTGGTGCCCTCGCGCATCCCGGCCATGGTGAAGCTTACGGTGGGCATGGCCCGATAATGAATGCCACGACTGCTTCCTCGGGACAATCGAAACGGCCCAACCGGTTCAGCAGGAGGGGTGTCCATCACATTGGTGACTTTCCAAGGCTTAAGAAGGCCGCGGTCGGCAACACACTCAAAACGCACGCACAAGCCCATCACCTTAATGGTTGGAGAAACCGCTCTTTTACCGTTGTAGTGCCAAGCGCCGCCGAAATCGGCGTAAAGGCGGAGGCCGTCATTAGCCGTCATCACCGCCGGGAAGCGATTATTCACAACACTCAAGGGCTCCCGGAGTGCAAACTTAAACCCCTCGGCCTTTTTCCACCTGGCTCCGTCAAAAATTTCAAGCTCACCGAAAGGAACTTCTTTGACCGAGGTGCTCATGGCATTCGGCGAGATGGCGCCCAGCATCAAGAGCGCGGCGGCTGTTGTGCGGATGAGTTTCATTGATCGTTGTAGAGTAGAGTTCTGACGCATTTTAGTCCTCCTTAATGTTACCTTCGCGGTGGTATTACGCGGGCGATGGGCAGGGCCCACTTGATGATCTGTCTGCCAACGCGGGCGACCATGGTGATGCGAACTTCCTCGGAAGCTTCCAGGGCTTTCATCAGTCTGTTGCTTAGGGTCGTGAAGGCCACCGGGGTCACCGCGCGCGACTCGCCCGGCCTCAATGCGAACGTTTTGGGATAATTAAGAATGCCTTGCGGGCCGGTAAGCTCGAAGCCCTCTCTAAATTTCCATACGCGCCTATCCAATTTGACTTCATGGCCCAGGAATTGGATGGATTTTAGGGTGGTTTTGCCGTGGTTGGCAAATTCTCCCATAACGCCCGCGCTGACGTAGATTTTGCCGGCGGGCCAATTGGCGGGCTGCCTGCCGATTTGGATTAAGGCCGTTCCCTCTTGCGCGCCGAAACGCAAAACCGGCACTTTTTTTCTGGAACGGACAATGCGCGAGCCGTCAAAACGTGCCCCAGCCCGGCCGGCATCATGGGCCGAAGATCCCGCCACGGCATTCCCGGCCGCCAAAACAACCGACAACGCAATGGCAACAACGATTGTTCTGTGTCTCATGAATTTTTTATCACCGTTGTTTTTTGATCAACGGCGGGTGATGAGCCTGGTTGCCGGTAAAACAATTTTGCCGACAAGTCTGCCTAGCCGCACAGCCAACATTGGGTAAATATCAAGCGATGCCGGGAGCCTCTCCGACGCGACCAGGGCGGCGGTTTTGTAGCCGGCGCGCAACGGCCGTCCTCGAGGAATTCTTACGGATGGCGCCAGGCGATTGGTTTTAGCGTCGCGCACGGGCCATAGTTCAGCCTCCTTCTCGTAATCCCCGAAGCCGACAGACACGGCAACGATTTCCACAGGTGTCGAGAGCGGTTTTTTCCCCGCGTAGCGCCAGGACCCTGAAATTTTTCCCGCCAGCGATGGATGCGGAGCCCCGGGTTTTTTTGATGAGAAAAAAAGAAGTTCGTTATTTTTAAAGCTGTATGTTCTGCTGGTTCTCCATCGGTTGCCGTCATAGAGCTGAATGGGAATGGCTGCGTCGTTGAGCCCAACCTCAGCTTTTATGTTTGACGCCGGCAGCAGTAGAAAAGCGAACGCCGCAGATATGCTGATCAGTTTTTTCATTGGCAGGCTCTCCTTTTTTATTTTTCTTTTATTGATTTGTTAAGCGCCTGGTGATTTCAACGGCGCCGGCGCCGATAAGCGCTGCGCTGCCGGCGACAATGCCTGTTAATGGAATTAGTTCGGGCATGCCCCGCAGTGCGACAAGAAGCCCGGCGCTCATCGTTGGAGCCGCGACCGCAACAGCAAAGCTGAGTGCCGGATGAATTCGGTTTCTATATTCGCCATGAATAGCTGCTGCGCAAAATCCGACCATCCCGCCCGCGGCTCCGGCGATTGGCGCCATAGAAACATGAGGATGACGAATGACGTAGTGCGTAAACAGGCCGACGCTGAGCCCGGCTGCGAGCCCGCCGCCTACGGGTTCGGTTACTCGTTGCCAGAGCGGCGCTTTTTTCCTTGATTGGTCAGGTTTGAATTCCCCGGATCGATAGCTTGGGCTCGATGGCGACCAAGCGGATATCCTCACAGGCGTCGAGGCAGGTTCCTTCGCCTTCAAATGCCGGGCGTCCATGGCACTGGAGAGGACTCTCCAATCGTCAATCTCAATACGTCGCTCAAGAGCGAAACAGGCGCGCGTCGATACCAACGAAGTCAACAGGCAAGCAATAAGAGTTTTCGTCATAACTTTTTTTCTCCAGTTTCGGTTGTATCGGCAATTAGAGGCTGCTTTTTTGACGACTTGGCGTTTAAATAATCAATCAGGATAACCGGACCGAACGTCAGCAGGATAGCCGCAAGGCCCATGACCATGATGATGGGAAACGCCAGGAATGATCCGGCCATTGCACTGGCGACAATGCCCAGTCCGGCCGCGCCGGTCATGACCAAACCCATGGTTTTAAGCCTGGACACGAACTGGCGGCGGAAATCTTGCATCGCAGGATTTTTGGGCGTTTTTTCCGATTTTATTTTGTCTGCTTTTAATTTTTGTTCATCCCCTGATTGGGCATCTAAACGACCAAGCCGCACGGGAGCATCCGTTGCGGCTGGACTCGCCGCCGATTCATCAAAATAAGACCTTGCCTGTCCGGCCATTGCCTCCGCTTGGCCGGCGTGCGAACGATCGGATAATGCCGCTAAAATAAAAAACGCGATGAATGTTGTCGCAATCGAGATTCGCGTTCTATCGGCCATTTTTGATCTCCTTTCTGGCTTCTTTGTAATCGTTGATAATGAACAGGGCGGTCATGGCGGCCTGCACAACAAGGACGATGGCGAAAAATACTGCAATGGGCCAGACGGCCGTAGCCAAGGACGCCCCTGCCACAAGACCCGAAGCAACGATTCCGACGGGTAAAAGTGAAAAACCGAGCGTTATACCGGTAGCGATGCCCAATGTTTTCAAATTGGACCCCAATTTTTTGCGAAATTTTTCCATAGCTGCGCTGCGAGGAGGCCTCGGGGGTAATTTATTCTCTTTGACTTTTCCGGTTGAGGCATCATCGGAATCTGGCGCGTCCGGCGCCTCCGCTAAGGTCAAAGCTGGACTGATCCCCGATGGAAGGACGCGATTGTCACTGTGGCCGCCGTCAAAAATAGCGTTGGCGCGGGCGGCGTCATCATGCGGACCATCTAGACCCGAGCGTTCATGCCAAGCATCAGCGTTAGCCGCACGGCAGCTCAATGGCAAAGATACGGCGATTCCAATAAAAATCAGCGCCAATTTGTCCATTGTAAACCTCTCAAAGTAGCACGGTTTTCATTAGAAGCCGGTGCGCGCCGCGCAAAACCGAATAGACCAGGCGGCTGGAAACTTCATAAGGAAACGGTCGCCAAAAAGACGCCGGGCCCATATTGCCCATGCCCCATTTTGATGTGCCGCCGGCGCCTTGCGTCGCCGTTTCCATCGCCAAAATTTTTCCGAACCGGGAAATCACGGCGGTCATGGTGTGGGTCGGCGGACGTTTAAAAATATCTGCGGGCAGCGATCTCCAATCGCCTACGGAAATGGAGCTTTTGACCGCGTTCCAGCGGCTGCCTTTTTGCACGGCTTGGACTTCAAGCCAGGGGCCGCTCCATGCGGGCCACATTTTGGTTGACTCCGGATACGGGGAATGCGCCGGCCATGTTTCCAGCCGGTCTAGTCGAATCGTTCCCTTGGACACTCCTGGAGCCAGATCAAAACGCGCTTTATCAAGTTTGATCGGTCGATTGCTTTTGAGCGCATCAAACATATCGCCCAAATGGCTGAGAGTAAAATCACCTGTGGTGAATCCGTTTTTTTGGGAGGGAATTTGCGCCACGACGGCGCCCACCGGCGTAACGCTGAACGGCGTAATAACCGGATTCTCGGTCGCGTAGCTTGGCGCAAGACAAGCGGCTGCGGCCAATAAGGCCGGCGCGGCTAATTTTGTTTTGCTCTTGAACATTTATTCCTTCCTTTAGAATGAGCGATGTTGTCGTGGAATTTTCTTAATAAGGAAAGCCCCTGTCTTGAAGCCTTCATTCCGGATTTATGGGTCTTTCGTTTGAGCAACCAGACATTCAAGGAATGCGGGGTCTTGGTTAATTAACGGTTAGTTTGCGATCATTAATTCTGACGCAAAGATTTGAGAGTCATGGTCAGAGATAAAAACGGGGCGCCGTTTCAAGCCCGGGTTCATGACATGATAGTAGGCTCCGGGGAATTCTGTTGCGTCGTTATTCCCGCGAATGCGGGAATCCAGAATCGCGGTTGCGGAAGTTTAAGTGGAGGCGGTTTCTAATTTCTGGATGCGCTTTTCGTGGTTTCAAGCATAGGGGCATGCTCTTTGAATACGACATGGACAATTTGTTTTTCCAAATGGTCCAACTTTTGTTCCATGCGTTCAAAGTTCTTATCATGTCCCGAAAGCTTTACTTCCACGCGTTCCAGGCCTGCCTTAAGTTTTTCTTTAGTAGCGAACGCCTTAAGTTGTTTTTTAGTAGCCAGTTCGTTTCTCAACCTTCCGATAATTCTTTGCTTTAACGTATCCGTTGTTCTTTCCAGAATTTTCTGGAAAGCCTTGAGAGTGAAAGGAGCGGCCGGCTTTTTGGCAAGCGGTTTAGTTTTTGCCATACGCCATGCTTGGTCCGTGGCTTCCTGTGATTTGCTCGCCGGTTCCACCACCCTCAAGTTTGTTAAAGGGTACCTTGGGAGTCTGCTTCATTCCATCTTAATTAACCGTTAGTTTACTTGGCGTAGGGCCGGGCTTTAATGACGGGTTAATGAGGCTGCAGACCCTGCGCTGACTATCTAAGGGCTCAAGATCGCGGAGCCGCCAAGGGTCAAAATAAGGCATGGGTAAAATTTATGCCCTGCTTCTCTTTCTGGGCCAGGCGGCTCTGGCCGATGACGGCCTCAAATTAACCGGGGTTCTTTTTGATGGGGCAAAACCGCCGATTTCCGGCGAGCCCCTCGGCCTTTCGGTTTCGCTCCCCTCGACTCCACTCGGGGCAGGCAGGACAGGCCTGCACCCTGCGCCTAAATGGTGGGGAGATTTGGAGCTTGAAACCGGCATTATTGCGGGCGGCCCTGGTAGTTCCAAATTGGGAGTCATGCCTTACGTTACCGTAGCCAAAGGTTGGGAATCTAGTCCGGGAGCCAAGCTTCACTGGCGCTTTCTCGCCAAAGGCGGGGTTGCCGCGCCTCATATTAATCTTTTCCCAGCCGAGGAACCAACTTTAGCGGCAGACTTGGATGTTATTGCAGAGAATATTTCGGGCAATACCGGTGCAGGTGATTCGTCATCGGCTTTTAGCGATGCCGGCCGCTATATGAGTTATAGCGGCTCATCGGCAGCGGAACCTATATTCTGGGCCAGCGTGCTTGCCGAGCTTGCCAAAAGCTTTAAGCTGGCGGGCCCCGTTCATTTTGGGGTTTCAGCCAGCGTGATCGCGGATGCTGTTTCCGGGCGCATGCCGGCTTTCAATGTCCGCGCGACAGAGCCCAAGCCGCCTTCTTCTTCCGACCCGGCGGAGATTGAGGCCTACAACGAAGCCTATGCGGCTTATGAGGCTGAACTCAACCGTAAAATCACTGTTTTATACCCCAATTTTCAAAGCGATATCAGCATGGGTTTTATGTTTCGGCACCCGGAAATTCCCATCGCCCTGATTGCGGCCTTCGGCGACGCGCAGAATTTAGGGGTGGTCGAAGCGCATCCTTTTAGAACGATCTGGGGATACCGTGGCGGCTACAATGAAATCAAACCGGCTTTTGAGCATGCCCCGCATTACGGCGGCGGCTTGCTCGCTTCCCTGCCGGATCATCCGGAAACGGCGTTGGACGTCCGCTTCACAAGCGTGTTTAAAGAGCTGAGCCTTGAACAAAAATTTTCAGCCATGATCTCGGCCATTGTGGCCGGACGGGAGGCGGAGCTTTATTTTCGCTATCACTGGGAAAAAGGTTCCGGGATCGAGTTTTCCCGTACCGGCGGCGAGGCCGGAACTTCCTATGAAATAGCGCCGTGGTTGAAAATCGCGGCCTCGGGTTCTTGGGATACGGTGGAAATGGGCCCCGCTAAGGTTCATGAGAGCGGTTTTATGTTGAGTGCCGAGGGCGTTCTTGGCCCGACTCCTGCGTGGGTCAAGCCCAAGAGCGTGGTCGGTTACTACCATACGACAACTCCGCCCCTAGACCGCAGCGAGGTTACTGAGGCTTACCGGACTTTTGACTCCGCCTTTCGGGCTTTGGCCACCAAGACCGGCGCAGACCCAAGCAAAGAGGGTCTTTTTTTCTCGAATTTCATCAATGCCGATCCTTTCCAGCGCGCCGCCATGGTGGAAAGTTTCTGTACTTATTTTGGCAAGGAATATGCGGAAACCTGCTCATGGCTGAGCGATAATTTGCCCGCCATCAGCGCTATCCTAACGCTTGAATCAAGCGAGCGACTGCTCTCCGGCATGGCCATGAGGATTGGACGAAACGCTCTGCGCGACTTCATGGTCTCCGAGGGGTACACGGAGCGCGACGCCTTGGCTTTGTCCGCCATCGCCGGCCGCCGGCTCTCGCCGGTTCCCGGCCTGATCTCTGCTGATGAGACCCTGTTTAAAAACTGGCTCCTTTTTCAGATCGGCGGTGCCCTAGAGATTCCTTACACTTGCGTTGCCGGCGAACCTTGCGAAATCAGCAGGGATCAAATCTTGACGAGCCTGGGCGGGGCGCTCTCGCCTGATTTGGAAAGCGCGATCGCGAGCGGCTACTGGGGCAATGCCCAAGAGATGGCGGATTTCTTAATCGAGTACATTTATCAGCTCGCCCGCATCGAGGTCAACCGGGAAATCATCGAAATGCTCTTAGTCGGCGAGAAACTGAACAAGCTGATGGCCTCCGGCGGCAAAAAGTCCTACGAAGTTTCCTACGACGCGCTGCTGAAAGTTTTCTCCGACGTCCGGTAAAATACACTTTCCGGCGACACCTTTTTTGATTTAGTCATCGCGAAGGCGGGAATCCAGACCCTCTTTCGCAATTTTGTTGTCTTTAAAAAACAGAAATATAAATCTGGATTCCGGCTTTCGCCGGAATGACATGCAAGGCATACCGCTACTGTCTGAATCCTGACTGGTAAGACTTAAGTTTTATTTTCAATTGGGCCTTTAGGCTCAGGATAATCTTGATGCCGGCCGGGTAAACTTGGGTGTCATGGCTCGCGCCGCAGGCAAAGCGTTTATTTTAGTTTTCTCTTTTTTTTGCTTCTCGGGCACGCTAGCCGCTGAAGACGTTTGCACGCAAGACGATACTATGGGGCGCGCCGGCGCGACTTTTGATGGGGCACGTTTGATTGCTCCGGCTCCGAGCAATCCCCGTCCGACGCACCCTGCGTTCAATTTCGCTTTAAATAATGTGGCGCCTTTTTTGGCTGTGACCCTTGGGTCTTCGGCCTCCGCCTATCGCGAGAGCCGGGAAAGGGATAGTCTTTGGTCAACGTTTAGGCCGGGTATTTCCATCACGCCCGACGGATTTATGGTCACCTTAGCCGGCGGCGGCGCTACGACCTTGCCATCTTCCTTGGTCAGTGATCCTGCGCAAGTCGCCCGGCTCCAGCAGGATTATCCGGCATCGGGCTATTACAACGCTGCGATCATGGGGGTCACTGCGGCATTGACAGGCGCCTTATTGGAGCAAGCCGGCATCATTAGAACACCGGAACCATGGTATAGCGACCTTGGACTCAATTTTGGCACAGGCTATGTTTTGGGCAGTGTTTTGAATCAAGGCGCCTTCCATCGCGATGTCGCCCTCGGCGGCCTCAACGCCCTTCTTAGCTGGACGCTCAACGCCACCATTGATTGGATCGCCAAGCGTCCCATTCGGGATCCCCGGTACGACGTTGTCTCCTACGGCGCCGTTTATGGCATCCGCAGCTTGATTCCTGAGCGCGGCAATCCCATGCTCAGCGACGGCCGAACTGGAAGCGAACAGGCTTTAAACGCGATTACCGATGTCGCTTTTGAGGCGATTTGGGACGGCGGGGCGGGCTATTTGGCCGATGTTTTGCGGGGTAATTATGATTCCCTGTATTTTCTGCGGCATATGGTTTATGGCGTTGTTGCCAGGACTTTGGTCAATGCGCTTTATGGAACTAGAGTGCGCCTTGAGCCTCAAGTGATGGAACGCGCCCGCGAGATAGCTTTAACGCGCGGGGGCATTGACATTGGGCCGGTTGAAAGGGACTTCGAACTCAGGCGCGGCGGCATTACCGATCTGGAAGGTTTAAGCGGCGTGTCGCGATTTAATTGGGTAAGCATCGAAAATCTAACCCTTCGATCCCCTCTTCTTGAGGGCGGCGTTCTGACTCCGGCGGGAGAAAGCGTAGCCGGTCTTTTGGCTCATGAATACGCTCATGCTTGGGCCGTTGACCGTATCGGCCTTCAGTTCGGCATTTGGTATTTATGGCGCTTTCTAGCCGGCGAGGATTATAACCATCACCGCTACGAGACTCTCCCTTACCTCATTGACTAGACGGGTCGGGGAAGATACGTATTGTAATTCAAGTTTCATCAGATGCGAAAAAATTAAACTATGGTTTTATACCTTCGGCGTTCACGAAAAATTTTATGAGAAATTAGAACGTCACTTGAAGTAGCAGCTCTAAACGAAGCGGGAAAGGAATTTTTGGAAGTCGGTTCGCTAAAGGCCCTCGGCCTAAAGACGGGGGTTTTTATCTGAAGGATCTCAGGTAGTCCGGATCGAGCGGTTTCGAAGGGTCTTGGGTTGGTTTCTCGGAGGGATAGCCCCAAAGATTGTTAGGCGCGCTTTGGACGGCTTGGGCCAACGGTTTATCCTCATATCCCCAAAAATCCTTGTTGCCCGGCGCGGGCTTGCCGCCGATGGCGCCGATGGCTTCGGGATCGCCAAGCGCGGCCAGCTCGACGAGCCATTTTTGAGCGGCTCGCCTGATGATATCCAGAGTGTTCCCCTGCCGCCAAGCAGCCAATCTGGCGACAACCGCGCGGATGTCGAAAATATCCATGCGGCCGGCGATTTCCTCGCGTTGGACTTGCCAAGACGGCGGCGCTTCTTGAACAGGTTGAGCCGTAGGTTTCTCAACCGGAGGGACGGCTGCAATCCCATAGCCTTCCCATTGAACTATGTGAAGAGTCCCCTCGCGAACAAAAGCAAGGGATTTGCCTTCCGGTTGAAGGGCGATGAATTGGCCCGCGTGATCAAGACGGTGTTCAGGGTCAATGAAACGCACTTGAGCGATTGGATGGTCTGAAGCGCCAAAGGCGCTGTCGTTGAGCTGGTAAGCCTCTTGTTCTTTCAGCCACATGTAATTTCCTTGATCGGTTCTATAGCCCAGGGCCATTAGGCGGCGGGTGTCGTCTTTTGGTTCTTTCATAATTTTTATTTGGTTTGAGAACAAATCGGCGACATAGAGCCGGCCATCTCGATCGGATATAAAAATCTTTTGAATTGCGGGTATAGGCATGACGATCGCCGGCTCAATTTTTCCTCTTGGTTTTTTCCACGCTTTTAACCATGCTTGGTCAGACGTAAATGTTGGCTCAAGAACCATGATATCCGCCTTGTCCCCATCCCCCGTTAGAATAAAACTTTCGCCTTTCCAGTGTTTAATGGCATTGGCGGGCGCCGCTTTGGCAGGTAGGCTTATGCGATCCAAGGCGCCTCTTTCGACATCCCAGAGAGTGACCTTATCGTAGCCGTCAACCGTCGTGACCGCCGCCAAAATTTTGCCTTTGTCGTCATAGGCGAGGCCTTTGGTAAAACCGCCCCTTATGGTCGTAAGCCAACAAAAAGTCCGCTCTTCAAACGAAACAATATGGATCTGCGTTTTGTTAACCGAGGTGTCGTTAATGGCAAAAGCCAGTTTCCCGCCATCAGGAGAAAAAGCGATCTCTTGGATGGTTTGATCCGTTTTGATGCCACCGTCCACTAGAATGTCTCCGTTTCTTAAATTCGCGACCCAAAGCGCTTTGCCGTCGGTCCAGGCAGCCATGGGAGCATTTTGGGCATAGACAAGCTTGATGTCCTGATTCAAAGGAATTGAGTAATCCCATACCGAGCGGCCATGAAACGGCGTCCCTTCCTTAAGCCTGGCATTGTCGGCGAAAGTATGGGGGTTTTTTACCGCGACGAATGGTTCATGATCTTTTGGAACTGCTCCTGCGCCCGGTGCGGCATTAAAGTAGCCGTCGCTTTTATCGAAAGTGCGGGGAAATCTGACCGGCCAGTTTTCAAAAAGCGCGATTCCCAGGCCAACGGCCCCGAGCCCAAGGAATAACAAGAGACCCAAACCCGAACCCCCTCCCGTCGGAGCCATGCCCATGAGAAGAGGAGCCAACAGGGTGGCGCCCAAGGCGGCGATGGAAGAAGCTGTCCCGGCTGGGTCAAGCCATTGCAGCCAGGCGCGCCTGGGCTTAGGGATTGAGATTTCTTTAAATTCATCAACTGAAAGTAAAATAGAATCCCTTTTATCCTCAAAATTTAAAATCAAATGCGCCAACTGCGATGCGATGATCGTTTCGTTTTTAACTTTCATCATTATTTGGGGTCCCAAGGGAATTTCCGTTTTGAAAATCCGCCCGGACTCCAGTGTAATTTGGGCGATGTCTTTTTCCGCAACACCCCTTGCTTGGGCGTTCTCGCGGGTCGAGGCCAAGGCTTCTTCCGGTTGTCCCGTTACAATGCTGAGAATGGAATACCCGTCAAGAGAATAGCCAAGATGTTTTAAATGAACGGCCTCATTGTTATTGTCAAAGGTCAGCATGGGCTCAATATCATGGCCATCCGTCAAATCTTCGTAAAGCCTTGTCGGCAATTTGATGTAGGTTCTGCTCGAAAAGCCGTCATGCCGGACTTGATCCGGCATCCAGGCCCTTTGCTGTCCGAGTGAGTCCTGGATTCCGGCTTGCGCCGGAATGACAGAAATGGACCTGGCTTGAACCAGGGAAATTTCTTTCTTACCTTGATTTTCGGCTTGATAAACCCAATAGCGCAGGGTGGGCAGGTCCATTTTAATGGTTTCGCGTTTTTGCAAAGTTTCCTTGGAAACGGCAACGGCGCCGCGTCCCCGGCTCTTGAGCCGGGATAAAAAGTCCTCAACTTTATCCTGGGGCACGGAAACCAAAAAGCCTTGGTGCGCGTCATAACCCAGGGCCTGCGCGCCGACAGGCCCCAATACCTCTTTTTCAAAAGGCCCGTCCCCTTTTTGCGTGGGCGTAAAGAAAAACCTTAGGGCAAAAACCGCGTGATTTTTTTCACCATTTCCCCTACCCAACAAGGCCATCCCCGCCACCAATGCCGCCGCGCCAGCGGCCAGAATCAGTCCCCCAAAACCCAAACCGCCTTTGACCAAAACCATCGAACCCAACCCCGCCAATCCTGCAACGATCATGCTCCCCAAAAGCGCCATGCCCCTTTCCCCGTTCTCCCCGTCGTCATTCCCGCGAAAGCGGGAATCCAGACCTGAATTAAGTATGGTGCCCCCCGAATTCGAGACGGACCCCTCACCCGCGCCGGGCGCGGCCTCTCCCTCAAGGGGAGAGGCAAGAAGGAGCGGGTTTACCGCATGTTGACGTTCATGGAGCCTGTCAATGGCGGCCTTTAATTCCTCAGCCGTCATTTGAGATGGCTGCCTGTCTGACTCAACTTCATGGATGGCCGCCTGTAAATAAGGGTCGTCTTTTTCAGGGTCATAAGGTTCAATCGGATCCGCGCCAAGCTTGGCCAGAGCTTTGACGATTTTCTTTCTCATTTTTTTGGCTGCGGGATATTTCTCCATTAAGGCGGTCAAGACGCTGACGGTTTCCTCAAGAGGCAAGTCCCCGGCTTGCTCCTCCCATTGCTTGAGCATAGCCAGGACAAGGTCGCCGGTATCATCTTCGTATTTGGTGAGTTCCTTATCTAAGACGGCGTAAAGCAGTCGTCGGTAATTGGCTGGATCAAGTTCATGAAGCGCCTTCATGCCGTTCCACAGGGGCGACAAACTCATCATCTTGGGAGAAATCGCCATGAGGCCGGCGCCTAAAATGAATCCAAACAAGCCCAATGGGGCGAAAATCCAGAAAATCGAAGCTGCACTTATCGTCACAATCGAGGCTAAACCTGTTACAGCGCCGACGATGAGCGTTTCTCTTCTCCACTCATTTGCCTCATAAACATCGGACACGAATTTTTGGGCCTCCTGCCAAAGCTGCACTTGACGCGTTTGGGTGCCGCCGGTAAAATCCGAAAGCCTGACCAAGGCTGTTTGGGCGACAGACGCGGAATCCCGCCCCTGCTCTTCAGGAAGAATAAGCGTCCTGGAGAGGGTAGGGTGAGGGTTCACCGGCGCCAGGGCTGTGCTTGCGGCAGACGTCCCGGCGAGCAAAGTGTAATATTTTTGAGCCAATTCCTTGATCTTCGCTTCGCTTTTACTCAAGCTCAAAAATGGTGTTTTGGCCTCGGCCAAACGTTTTAATTTACGCATGGCGCGCGCTGATATCATCTGTTTGGCGACTCCCCAACCCATCGGGTTGCCAAAGTTCCAGTCGGTAACAATCGCGTTAAGTTTCTCAAGCGTAAGCAGAATTTCCCTTTTTTTACGGGCCCCAAGAAAGTTTTCTTGCCAAGAAGAAAATTTTTCTCTGGCCTCTCTGATCCGCGCCTCTCTCACTCTTTCTCCTTGGCGCTCATTCTCTTCCCTGGCGCGTTCCTCTTGCCGCCTTGTTTCTTGCGTGAACCTTGCCTCAAGCTCCCGATAGGGCAAAACGGCTTCGAACTGTTCAAAAAGTTCAACCGCCATTTTTTGGATTTCCTCTTTCCTGTCAGTTATCGCCCAAGCTCCATGAATTAAAAGATCCAGCCTGTCACGAAATTGAAAATCATCAACGACGGATAGAAATTCATGATGATTGGGCCAGGTTTCCAAATCATTTTTAATCGTTTGGAGGGCCTCGGCTAATCTGTCCACGGCTATTTCAGTTTTGACGACAACGACTGCTCCTCGAAAATTAGCGATGCGCTGAGGCGTTGGGCTTCCATCCGATAAACGAACAATGGCCCCAATCACTGCTCCAAGACCCAGCATAAGGGCCATTAAACCCATGCCCCAGGGCCGGCCTGCCGCTTCAGACAGGACTGCCGCAAACGGAACGACCGATGCCGTAACCGCAACAGCAGCCAGCGTCCCCAGCAGGGCCATGCCCCTGTCGCCACTTGGTTTTTTTAATCCTTCGATAACATCCGGGTCAAGCGGCATTCCCTTTTTTTTCGCGAGCGGCGCTATTGGAGGGGCTATCTCCTGTGGAATTTCCCCAGGTTTGTCATTGCGAGCCACGGGCGAAGCAATCTCAAGCGCTCCTGGGATTGCCACACCCGCCTTTGGCGGGCTCGCAATGACTGGAAGTAGCGGCCTGGGGTTCTGTATCTCCCCTGCCGGATCGGGGCCCGTTGGATTTGCTTGTTTTGGAATCTCAAGCCAGACAATGGCCCCCTTGCCCTTGTAAGCGTTTCGATCGGAACCGTATTTTATGGTTAAGCCCCGAGCCTTCAGGCCGGATGCCAATGCCTGGGCCTGCGGGTTCTCAGAGCTTAAAATTTGTTCCAGCTTTTCTTTTTCTTCTTTGCTGAAAGCTCTTTGGTCGCGGTAAAGAGCCATGCGCGAACGGGAACCATCGGCGTAGTAGTAGTAACTTAAGTCTTCATCCCCTAAAAAACCACCGGGGAGTGATTTAAAAAACGCCTCGGCCAGAGCCAAATCATCCCGTCTGGCGCGGCGTTCCTGCAAATCAGCGGCGAAGTTTGCGGGGATGGCCTCCCATCTAAAATTCCAACTGTAAACATCCATCTCGAAAGCGTTATCCTCCTCCATCCATTCTTCGTTGATCGGTCTTGAGGATTCCCTCAGGAGGGCTGAAGGATTGGCCGCATCGGCGGGAACCTCCCGGCCGGGCTGGACCGGGGCATTATCGTATGTGGGAGAACTGCCGATAGGGTTGTAACCCAAAAGTTTGGCCAGCTCCCGGCCAAATTCGCCTTTTGAATGAACCCACTTGGCCAACTGCCGTTGTTCCAAGGGAGTCATTTTAAGAATAGGCCTGAGCTCAGTGTAAACAGCCCGCGTAAATTCGTAGGCAAAATTCGCTCCGGGAGCGTACAACGCGTTATGGATGGCCCGTAAGATAGAAGTCGGGCGATCGAGTTCCTTAAGATTTAAGTGGTCGAATAGTTCGTTCAAAATCCTGATGCCTTGAGCTACTTGATTCGCTTGACGCAACATCAGGCCGGGCCAGCGGTTGATCAGCGTTACGACGCTCGTTACGGGGTATTGTTTATTTCGCAAATACTCGAGTTCTTCTTGAAGCGTTGGGATATCATTGACAAGCAACAACTCGTAACCGGTGTTAGCGCGAGTTTTCGTTTTAAGTTCGTCAAAGGGCGGCAGAAGAAAGGAAATGATGCTGCCAGGGGAGGAAGAGTCAACCGGTTGGCGGTATTTGGGAAAGGTTCGCTCGAGTGTTTCTTTGAAGCGCCAAATATCTTGCGCGAAGCTTGCGACTTCGATTTCGAGCTGCCAGAGCGTGCTCCCGTCATAATATTCGCCCGCCAAGCGCAATTGGGGACTCCAAGGATTTTTTGTCAAAAAATGTTCCCAGCCGGTTAATTCTGATTTGGTGATAACCGTTCCTAAAGCGAACAGTCCCAAGGCAATCAAAACAGGCCAGAATAGCGATGGGTTGCCGAAAATCATGGGCGAGGCAAGCGTAGCCGAAAGCCCCAAGACCCCAGCCGCAACCATACTGCCTAAGAGCGCAAAACCGCGCTGTTTTTTTTGAGTCCTCCGGGCGGCCGGCCCTACGGAAACCTCATCCTCGGATTTTAATTGGGCGGTGACGGGGCGGGCCTGCAGGATGATGATTTTTCCCTCCTCGATGGCAAATTCAATATCAAGGGGGTATCCAAAATAATCCTCAAGCGCCTTGGCCATTTCGGCTAATTTCCGGATTTGGAATTCGTCCAATGACGCCTTTGTTTGGTCGTTTCTAGCGACGCGGATTTCCGCTGTTCCTGCGGCCGAAGGAGCCGGCCCTATCTTGATTTTTTTTGTTGCGATTAAAGGCAATCGAGCCAATTCGCCGTTTGATTTTTTCACCACAAATTGGTCAGCCTGAACCCGGCCGGAGACGATTCCTTCCCCAAGCCCAAAAGCCGCATTGATCACGATTTCATCGGTTCCCGTCACGGGGTTGACGGTGAATACCACGCCTGCCGATTGCGGGTTGGCCATCTTTTGAATCAAAACGGCCGGGCGCACATCCCCTTCTTTGATACCGCGTCCCTGGCGGTACATCACGGAGCGCGTCAGCCAGAAGGACCCCCAGGTGGCAAGGATTTTTTCATACAGATCCTCCGGGTGGACATAAAGATGCGTCTCGGCCGCCCCCGCAAAAGCGGCTTCCTGCGTGTCTTCCTGGACGGCCGAGGAGCGCACGGCCAGGGGCCCGCCTCCCAACCCATGCGCTTGAATGCCCCGGAGAACTTGTTGGTAAAAGTAGGAAACTGGCCGATCTCTTTGAAACCCGAAAAGGTCCCGCATGAGCCGCGTTTGCGATTCCAATCTTTTTGTTTTAAGAGTCGAGTCCGGCATGGAAACAATGGCGTCAAGATCGGTTGATAACTTTTCGAACTCAGGCATCTTGCCGCTTGAGTCGAGATATTCGAGAAACGCTTGCGTGGTCAAAACGATGCCCTCGGGGACAGACCCGCCCATTTTTCGCACGACGCCCAATATAGCCCCCAATTTAGCGGCTTTGCCTCCAACCAGTTCGACATAATCGTCATCAACAAGGCCCAGGGGCAAAAGGGCGGGCGCGGCTTTGGCCAACTCGGCCTTTTTTCCAGCCGTTAGGTTGCGCTCGATGCCTGAAATCTCCGCCGCCTTGAGGCCGCGGCGCCTGGCGTTGGTGATTATCGAAGAGCCGGCCCCAGGGCGCTTTTCTAAAAGTTCCCGGCCGTCTCCGAGGGCGACAAGACCCTCTGTGCCATCCACCCAAACCCAGTCCCCTTCATGAATTTCAATGGTTTTGGTTTCAATCTTCTCGCCGATCCAAAGACCCGTTTGATTTTGCCTGGGGGCGGAGGGAGACAGGAGGCTGATCTCCAGATAGGACTTGCCGGAGGCTTCTTTCTTCCATTGCGCCTGGGGCAAAATAACGGCGGGCTTACCCATCTCCCGCGTAGTGATTCCGGCGTGACTCAACAACCCTCCGCCCGTGGTGATGACGGCGTCGGCCATTGTCATGGTTTCAAGATCATCGGGAGTGGTGTAGGCGGCGATCAAGACCTTGTGCCCGGCGGAGATCCCTTTGACAAAAGTCGCCTGGCCGCGCAGGGGACCCCCTCGTCCGGGCGAAGCGGCCAAGCCTCGCGCGGTGTCACGTAGAGTTTCTATTTGAGGCGCGGCTTTGAGTTGTTCTCTGACTAAATCAGTCTCGCGCCGGCCTGGCAATTCCGGGGACAAACTAAGTAAGGAATTCCCAAAATTCAACAGGCCTTTCTGGCGCATCAAGAGATCAAGCGTCTTAAAGTCCAGCGTTTCATGTTTTTCCATTGCCGGATCGTACGTTTGCGCGCGGGCGTAATAAAGCCGCCCTGTTTCCGGATCGCGCAAACCGTAGACCGTGAGCCACTGGCTGTCGGGAAATTTAATCTGCGCCCGTTCGGCCCTTAGACGGCCCACGGACCCGACGGGCACGAAAGAAAACTCATTCTCCGCCTGCCTGAGCGACGCCCCCATCAACAGCATTTCATTGTATTCACGCAAAGCATAATAAGCCAAGTCAGAAACGGGTTGGTAGGCATGCAGGCGGATAGGCTCTTTTAACTTGCTGATCCCGTTGAATTCTCCCCTGGCCAAGCCCTCTTCGACCGGCCTTGTGAAAAACTCGTCAATAACAGCCTGGCCAAAGAGGATATTGCCGGGGATGGCGGGTAAGCCGAGCCTGTCGAGTTCCGCATTAAGAACGTCCCTTAAATCGATCTTTTTCCCGAATAGAGAGCCTTTTTTAATAGTCACCTCTTGGTTGTCATTGCGGTTCTTAAGGTATTTCTCATAGCCTTGGACCAAAGAAAGATCCTGGCCGCCCCTCACGTAAAAAGGAAGATACCCTTCGGCCAAATAAATCCTGCCCATATCAGCCGCGATTTCCTTGGCGCGCTCAAGCCCGTAGGCCTTGCCGGCAGCCTGCAGGCCCCAATCCATATTCCCGGTGTAGTAAAGGGAGCGCAGAAATTTGGGAACCGTATTTTCGATTTGGGCTTTGCCGTTTAACCCGTGGTCCTTGTCTAAGGCGGCGTTCAAGTACATGCCGCCGTGGATTTCAGTGTGAAAGCCGAGTTCCTTTAAAACCGTTTCAACGTAAACCAGGCGAGACTGGTTGCCCTCGTCCATGCCCCCTTCGGCGTACCTGACCTCGACGGCGCCCCCTTCGTCCGGGTCAGCCGTCTTAAGGTAAATTTCCATAGTATGCGAGCCCAGGCTGCTATGAAACCAGATTTGATCGCCTTTAATAATCAGGTTCCCTCGGGCAGGGTTGGCCGTGTTATAAAGGGCCGGCAAAATTTTATTGAGCATCCCGTTTCTTATCCGGTCTCCTCGTGCTAAAGGCTCCGTGTCGAGGTTGGTGTACATTAATGATGTCCCTGGTCCGATGTTGATGTTTCCATGGGCTTTGGAGTTTATGGCCGCTCTACCTAGTTCGGCGAAGCTGCGAATATGAAGATAGTTGATCAGGCTGTGGATCGTCTCCACCTGGCTCAGGTTCTGACAAGCCTGGAGTTGCGTCACTTTTTTGGCCGTCTCAGGCGCCAGCGTATCTTCGCCCGACAAGCCCAGCCACAACGCCTTTAACTCTGTTTGCAGCGCCTCAAAGGTATGCCAGGCTTTAATTTTTCCTGAAAGTTTGACGTAGGCTCGGGTCATATCTGCCGCCTTTTCCAAAATCGCCTGAGCGGTTTTTTTCGTCAAGCCCATTTGCGAAGCGGAGGCCATCAGGCCTAAAGCGGCAAAATTGGCGGCGATCAGCGCGTCGAAAACCTCAAATTTTTCAAGAATGTCTTTTTTTTCGTTTGGTTTTTCATCGTCGGCCCTCACCCAGGCCACGATCGGCGATTCATTAACCACTGTCGCCTTAGTCTTTAATTGCGGGAGAATATAGGGCAGTTTGTATCTCCCGATTTCGACGTACTCGGACCATCTGGATAAAGGGACGTTGATCGTCTCGCGCTCTTTCTTTTTCTCAACGGTGGCGGGGCCGGCGATGAAATTCGAGAGGTTGGTTAAATTGGGACCGGTGGTTTCAACCACGCCCTCCTTGATGGCCAGCCCGGGGAGCCCCTTGCTGATTGAACTGATTAGTTTGAGCAACGCTTTTTTAGAATGTCCAGGCGTATGGACAAGACCGCCCTCCTGCCAAGCCTCATCGGGCAGAAGCGGTTTTTTTCGAGCCTTGTAGATTTCCTTCCCGCTTAACAAATCAAATATATGCCAAGTGCCGCCTTTTGTTTTGACGATAACTTTCGCTTCGTTCCTGGGCCACCATAATTGATCTTTAGCGTGCGGCAGGTTGATTATCGGGCCGGCTTTTTTGACATCTTCTGCGTTCATGAAGCTCAAATTAAATTCATTTTTGAATGGATTCAATCCGAGATTAACCGCTATTTGTTTGCCGTCTGGGCTAAACACGGGGACTTCAATGCTGGAAATGGAATAAAAGCCCTTTCCGGTGACGGCATCCGCTATATAATGGCTCGTTGGGTTCATCATTGTCATCATCTTGCTTCCGTCAGGGCTAAACCCGATAAATTTTCCGAACATCATCTGGACGGCTTTATCGGTTAACAAAATAGAAGTTTCTCCATCCGGGTAAAGAGCGACAAATTTTGTGCCTTCCGGGTTCGATTGAATCTCAGTAAGTTTGACGATCGTCCCTATGCCGTCATTCCAAAACAAATCCTTAGTGATGGGATCAAAAATTAACCCCGGGCCTTTTAGCGAGCCCGGTCTTGAGAGGCCATAAATCACGGAAACAGCCAAGATCAAACTTCCGGCAAAAAAGACCGTTAAAAGTCCCCCATCGCCCGCCGCCGGCGCCATGCCCAGCAGAATGGGCGCAACCGCTAGGAGAGCCGGCAACCCGAAAAAATTAAACACAGAACGCCGTTTTCTTGACTTAAGATTTTTTAAGGCCGCATGTTGCGTCACCGGATCGGTGTCTTGCGTCAGCGTTTGTAAAACATCATCGGGCGAGCGTATTTTATTCGCCAGCCACCGGCCCAACCGTTGTAAAAAGTTCCAGGCCAGCGCCATCCCCAGGACCCCTAATCCCAACCCTCCAAGGACTAACCATGAGGCGTTGCCGGAAGCGATTGAACCCACGGCCGCGTGGGCTGTGTTGGGGGCCAGAAAAAGAAGCCCCCCTCCCAGGGCGGCCAGCAAGGAAAAACCGGAGGGAACGAATGGGAGATCGTTTTTCTTGGGTTTAGGGGAGTTGGGGGAGAGGGTAGGGTGAGGGGGTTCTGGTGTCCCGGATTTATAAGGGCGGTGATCGTCTAAAAAATCCATCCGGCGCGGGCCATGAAGCCTGAGCGCCCAAGTCCAGTACGAAACCCAGCGTTTGGACCAATGGGAGCGAGTCAAGATATCTCTTTTAATAAGACCATCCATCTCAAAAGTATCCAAATGCAAAAGCGATTCAACGGCCAAATAATCCCTGGTCTTGTTTATCTCCTCTACGGCGCTTTCCATGCCTAAGTTTTCCGAAAAATTCAAGGAACCGATTATGGGATGTTCAGCGATGATAGTCTTGTAATGCGCCGGGCCATGGGATTGGGCCGGCAATTCCCCCCGCTCATTGTTTTGCGAGAACCGAATGTTGCCGGGGTCAACTTTTGGCGGCCTAGTCTGTTTATAGGCGTCAAAACCATTTGGGACGAAATCAATGGCCCAAGAGTGCCGGGGGTTTGACCTAAAATCTTCTTTTTTCCCGTCATTGCGAGCCCCGGGCGAAGCAATCTCAAAGCCGCTGGACATGTTGATTCCAGTTGGAGATTGCTTCGCTTCGCTCGCAATGACAGAATCACCCGGGGCAGACCCCTCAAACGTCAAGCGGTCCGGGTATTGGGCTGCGGCGCCTTCCACGTCGGCTTGGGTGATGGCGTGCATGAATTGTTTGCGGCCAAAAAGCATTTCAAGCTCCGGCATATCGCTGGCCAGGTAGCGCGAAAAAGCAGGCAGAATCCAGCGCGCGATTTTAAGCCGCACAGGCCCAAGTTGGCTGCGCACGTAATGCACGTGGCCCACTTCATCCACCAGAATTTGGCCGATGAGTTCCTCGATGCGCGCTAAGGACTCCGGTTGGTCTTTAAAGAGTTCTCGGGCCTTATCCCTCAATAGCCGGAAGGCTGCCACGCCCCCTACTTCCCCGCAAAAAATAAGGATATTGGCGATGGGTTTGGGCAAAAGGACAAGCAAGCGCACCAAAAAAGCGGTGACGGGATGCGGCGGGAGCATTTGCATTTCAATGCCGGTGACTTTGAGCGCGTCCCGTAAAATCCTCGTATGGTAAAACTCCTGGGCATTGATGCGCCCCAGGATATCGTTGGGGCCGTAGTTTGATGAATCGGCCCGCCCAAGCGCGTACTCTACCCCGTAGCGTTCCGAACGATTGACTTTTGCCATGGCCAGTGCCCAGAGCATGGCTTGATCAAGGCCCTTTTCGGGCCGGTGATTATTTTCATGACGCGTAAAATCAGCCTGGTTGACGATAGGGGCGCCCCGGCGGACAATGGGGTTGGCTTCCAGATTACGGAAAAATGTTTCGCGTTTGCTCAATACCGGGGCCAAGGGATTGCTCCAATCCGGTTGTTCGCCATCGCGCCGGCGCAGGTAGTCGAGGTAACGCTTCTCGAAGGCGGCTTTCTGCTCACGGGTCAAAGCATCAAAAACGCTTGCGGGGTATCCGGTCAGAACTTCCACAGATTTTTCATTGCGAGGACCCACAGGGTCCGTGGCAATCTCATATAAGGGGGACCCCTTCTTTGAGATTGCTTCGCCCGTGGCTCGCAATGACGGGCTCGGGGAAGTTGTGTATTCGGGATTCTTTTGCGGCGCTGGTAGCGATCTATACTTGGAACGAAGCCATTTGAAACCAACCGTCAGAGAGCCCAAGGCCGCAGCGCCGCCAAAAATTAGAGCTCCGGCTGCCGCCACACCCCCTCCCCCCGGCACCATCATGCCCAGGACAAAAAGGGCCAGACCGATGAGTCCGGTCGTAAGACCCAGCGCGGCCAGCAATGATCCCACCAAGGCAAACCCGCGTTGGCCGTTGCGGCCGCGCTCGGTCTGGGGGGGCCGGGACAAAACGACTTCGTTCGCATCGGCTTCGAGTTCTTGGGCGTCAATGTCAATGGTGACCCCGGCGGACCCCTCTACATGGATCCTTTGCTGAGCCGGAGGCAGGGCGGCAGGCAGTTCCCCTGCGCTCATGCGTCTCTCCAATTCTGCGAACCGGGCTTTAAGATTCTCAGGGGACTCTCGCTCAATCTCTTCCAAGGCTTCGATAAAATGGGGATTTTCGGTCAAAGCTTGGTCTTCGGCTAATGCTTTTTTGATTGAACTAGACTGCTTTTTATGGCCTGCCAGGACAAACAGCAATGACGCAAGTCCGACGGCAAAAACGGCTGGGATGGAAACAAAAATTGTGCCTATTGTTACAGCCATTGCCGCGTAGAAAATTTTGTCCCATCGTTTGTTGATAGCAGTCAATTTTTCATTATGTTCATTCGCAATCATCACCAGGTAGTCCAACGTTGCCTGATGGTTACGGTTGGCGGCAACCAGCGCGGTCGTGGTCTGGGCAGCCGGCGCCGGGGGCGCGGCCGCCTTTTCGGTCGTAGGCGCTAGGGCAGTATTGCGCGGCGATGTATCCAAGGTTTCAAGGCGCTCCATAAGCATTCGGGCCTGGGTTCTGACGGTTGCCTCAATCTCGGGATGAGTGGCTATGTCCAAAAGTTCCGTCTTTAATTCTTCGGCCCAGGGCCCGCCGAAGAATTCGGGGTTGGCGCTCATATGCGATTCAAGGAAACATATAAGATTGAGCAAGGTGCTGTCGCTAACTACACTCTTACTCGGTGTTTTAATGATGTTATTGATTCTGGTTTTGAGCGGCTCATTCAAGCGGTTAACGTTTTGACGCAACGCGCGAACACTTTTGATGAATCCTATCAGGAAGGAATCAAGACCGGGCAAATTCTTTGCTAGGGAGGGTTGGCGGGCTAGTGTCATTACGATATTGATCCGGGGGAGCCAATAGGCCTCATAAAGTCCGGCGGAATAATTATTGTGGGCATGGCCGGCCAAAACAGCATCCGACATGCTTTTCCAAGATTCTTCAGTCATTCTTATTTCCCGTTTCGCATAGATCGCTTGGAATAAATCGCGGAAGATTTCTTGTTCATGAGGCCGATCCCCCCAGCCGTATTTTTTATCCGTATAGAGTTCAAGCATGATTCGGGATAACCGGCTAATGCGTTCGCCATGGAGATCAAAATCAGGCCCAATAAGGACATTCGAAGAAGCGGGATTAAACGTCACTTGGATCAATTTATTCATCAAGCGGCGAATACCGGAGACATCGAGCTTTTGTGCCGCTTGAGCGATTGTTGCGGGGTAGGCGCCTTTGCTAAGAATGTCTAAAGCCTTCTCTTCCCACTCGGCGTAGCTGACCTCGGCCGGTTTTGGAGAACGCCTCCAAAAAGCCATGCCCAAAGCCCCAAGGCCCAACCCGGCCAAAGCCGCAAAGCCTCCCATCCCCTCGCCTCCCCCCGGCGCGGCCATGCCGAGGAGGAAAGGAACAGCGGCCAAAATCGCGGTCAAGGCAAGATTCCTAGGTTCTTGCTGTTTTTCGTCATTGCGAGCCTTGGGTGAAGCAATCTTAGAGTTATTGGAAGTGTTCGTGACAGCTTGAGATTGCTTCGTTTCACTCGCAATGACAGAAGCGGCAGATTCCCTTCCCATCAAACTGACGATCCCTCTAGTTAAGGCCGCGCCTGCGATGGGCAGGCCCAATTGAATGGCATGAGAGGCTAATGTGACCCCGGCGCCGGCAACCCCCAGAGCCGACACAGCAGCCATGGCGATCGAAGGCGCGACAACCAAGGACAGGGCGACCCCGACCGCTATCGGGATCAGCCGCCGCGGCGTTAATAGTGGGGCAAAAGCGGTTTTCAACGCCGCTTTAGCGCTGGGTTTGGCCATTATGTTGACGGCGGACGAGGCCACGGCTTTTTCCTCGGCCGCCAACTGGACTTTTTCCATGTTGGCTTTCAAGACTTCTTCGGTGACGCTCTCAAAACCCATTTTTTTGGCTTCGGCCATAAGATAGGGGTTTCTTCCGGCGGTCTGGGCATCGGCAAAAAGCTTGAATTCCTTATCGGCATTGGGGAAACGGTTGCCCAAAATGCGGCCCATGATTTGCGCGTAAAAAACTTGGGGCAGTTCGTGAGGGTCCAAAATAAACATGGACACTTTCTTGTAAAGCGCTTGACCCGGCAGGTCAATACCCCGGCCCGCCACGGGCGCTTCCAAAAGGAGAACCCGGGCCGTGCCTCTTTTTAAGGCTTCAATATTAAAACTCGCGGCAGCTTTTGGATTGTTTTTAAGCTCATATTTGCCGGATGCCCAAACCGCGATTTCAGCGGGTTTAAGCGACGGCGAAAGCAGTCTTCTCAAAACACGAATATCCCGTGTATTTTTTGCCGCGACAATGCTCAGGGATTGCGGATTGCGGGCGTTCTCGCGCACGGCCCGGGCTAAATTGGCGTATTTGGCGGAGGCCGTAGCGGCAAAATCAATAGGCGCTTCCTGCGCCGGCGTGGGTTTGCCTAATTCTTTAAATCCCAATCGCTTGAGCGTGCCTTCAATGGCTTGGGGCTTGGTTCCGGAAAAAGCCATAACCACCTTGGCCCTTTCCAAAACATCGGCCATATTGGAAACGGATTTGTGCTCGTAGGGTTTGGTGACATCCAAGTTATGTTTGAGTTCCAGGTAGCGGCGCGCTGGGATGTCCAGCGTCTCGCTCCAGGTTCCTGACTCTGTTTTGGGGATGATGCGTCCGGCTTTATTGTCCACGCGGTAGCGGCCGCCCAAAGAATCCAACGATAAAAAGGCTTCGGAGAAATTCTTGATTTCTTTTAAAGCATTAGGATTCTTGGCATAGTGCTCGGCGCCGCTTCTGATTTCTTTGGGCAATGAGGAGTCGCGGGCAACGGCCTTAAAACGTTCGGCAAATCGGCCGGCTTCAAGTTCAAGGCCGCGGTTTAATCCAATACCACCGTCATTGCGAGGCTCCGATGGAGCCGAAGCAATCTCATTAATGGGATTGCTTCGTCGCTTCGCTCCTCGCAATGACGAAGACAGCATCTCGGTGCGGTCTCTCATGGAACGAAGCAGGGTATAAACCGGGTTTTCCGCGATCTTGCCGGTCTTGTCGGCGTAAGTTTTTGGGATTGTTCCCGATGGCTTGCCGTGGCTGATGGCGGGCTCGGTAAAGGGCGCGTCCGCTTCATCCAAAAGCAGGGCGGATTTCTCAAGCGGCGTAGCGGCCCCGGCGCGTCCGCTTTTTTCCAGATTGGCGCGGCTGATAAGCTCGGCGTGCGTGGCGAATTCTAGATCGGAAGGCAACGCTCCGCCCCGGAACGCGGCCATTTCATTCCTCGCCTGAAGGTTAAGCTCGGGGGTCGGCGCCGAATAAATGATTTTTTCCGCTCCCCTTAAGCCGGCCATGGCCGAAACAACGGGATAAAGAGCGCCGCCCGCTAAAACGGTTTTGCCGCCGCCGGTGGCCAGTTTCAAATAAAGCCGGTGGACATCCTCGGAACTTTTGGCGTTGGCTATTTCGTTCATGGCCATATCGTACAGCTCTTGCTGGCCGGGGGTCAGTTTTTCGATGACCCGGCCTTCCCCATTGTTGACTTTGCCTGAGTCAAAAAGGGCCTTTAATTGTTCGTTGTAATGGTTGATCGCTCGAGCGACCTCCCCGGTTCCGGTTGTCCCGCCGGCCCTTTCGTCAACGGCTCTGGCCAGGCGGCTTCCAGCCTCATCCAAAGCAAGCACTTCTTTGCTCGCAGCAACCGGGGCGGCCTTGGCAAAACCACCGACTTTTCTTTCAATGGCGGCTGAAGCCTTCCCATAGACCTTGGCAAAAGCAGGCAGACCGATCATGGACGTAGCCAGTCCCCCGATATGCTGATACAGCGCTGAAACCGCGTACGGATTCTCCGGATTTTTCAAATACTCTTTGGCGGATGTGACGGTGGCCGCGCCTTCCAGGGCCATGGGGATGCCGACCATGGTGGACAGGACCCCTGTTTTAAAGGCCACATGAACGCCTCGCGCAGCAGCCATAGCCGCCCGGGCCGAACCTTCGGCCAGATGAACCCCACGGGCGGCTGCGGCTGCTGCGCCGGTTTCAACGGCAGGCATGGCCAGCATCAAGGGAGCTGATTCCAAAAGCATGCGGCCCGTGGCCGTCAACACCCCGGCTCCCATCCAAGCGTATTTGGCCGCTCCCTTTGCTTTTTCCGCGTATTTAAAATATTCGGAGGCGGCATGTTCCGAGGACCATTCCCCGTGAATGCCTGCGGTCAGAGCTTCCAATGTTTTTATTCCACGGTCGCCGAAAACCATGGCGTAGTATTTCCTTGGTCCGATCCACTTGATCCCACTTTTATGCGTTTCAATGGCCAAACCATCCACTTCCGCAGGGTCAAGGTATTCCCCGGCGGCCAAAAGAGCCCGCTCTCTGGAATCTTCGGTTTTGGTCAGTCCGCTGATGCCGACATCGGCCCAGGTCGCATAACCGGCCGCGTGAGCGCCGTCGGAAACGGCTTTTAAGCGTTTCGATAAATCTTTTTCACCGAAGTAACCGGCGAGGGCGCCGGCGGCTGCGGTCGCTCCTCCTGCGCCATGGTGCACAAGGCCGACCGTGCCCAACACCGCGCTTTTGCCGATATCGGTCACTTCGCGCAAAACCGGTATTTCTTCAAATTTTTTGGCGTACAGCGTGGCAAAGTCCGGCTCCTCATAAGCCGTGTAATTGGCTTTTGTTTCTTCGCCTGTTTCCTTCCAAATTTTGGCCACAGGATGACGCTTGAAGCTGGTGGCAATAACATCATGAACCGCCTTGGCTCCTAATCCGGGGCGGATTCTATGTCTCACCATCTCGCCTGAACCAAAATATTGTTCATCCAGAAAATTGGCCACAGGAATATAACCGTCTTTCTTTTTGATATAGGCTTTGACGATCAGGGCTGTTTCCGTTTTTCCCCTTATGTCCGTGGCTGCCAAGCGGCCGGAAAACAAAAAGGAACCGCGCGATACCTGGACTTCTTTATCCGTGACAATGGCATGAACATCGGCGCAGCCGGCCGGGTTTTCAGCCCAGGCATGGCGCTCCAGAAAATCAGCCACGGCGCTTTTGGTCTCGTTGCTCCAGACCGGAGCCGGCGAGAGAGTTCCCAGGGATTGGAAGGCCAGCTCCAAGCGCGCCGTGGCTATAGATCGGGGCACAAAGCATAAAGCTTGGACGTTTAAAGCGGTTTCCTTGGGCCCCGATGCCTCAAGAGCAGACCCCAATGCCTGGTAACATTCAAAACCTGGGGCGGTGAGCAAAATCGAGATGGCCAGCAGAATGCTGATAAAAGACTTCGGGGTCCAATGTTTGGTTTCTTTGAGAACCTTAATAGTGGGCGTGATTACAAAGCTAAAAAATTTTTTGGGGCTGATCGCCTTTTCCCGCTCGGATAAAAGGTAGAGGATGCTCAGATCAGTCTGCGGAACCTTGCGCTTTCCTCGACTATGTTTTTTCCCTTTCATGGTCGCTCTCTTAGCTTTAGTCTAAGGGAAACCGCGCAAGGGCCCTAGAGAACAAAGCCCTATGGAAATAGGGCAAAAAGTCCTGGGAAGCCGGGGTTAAGGAAAAGTCAAAAAATGGTTAACAGAAGGTTAACTTTATCTGGCCGCAATGTGGGCGGAATATCCCAGGAATCGCCGCCAAAGATTAAGAAAGTTTTCCGCACTTTGGCGGGGGCCGGTGACGCCTGCTTGCTCCAGAGAGGAGAGAACTTCGGCCAGCCCTTCGGTCGTGGCCAGGCCCTGCGCCCTGGGTGGGAAGCCGTTAAAATCAGTTCCGAGCGCCAAAACCCCGTAACCGCCGTCTCGAACCATAATTTTGGCGTGCTCAAGCAAATCAGCGATCGTCCCCCCTGTTCGTCGAGCATCAAAACTTAAGCCGACCATGGACCCGGATTTTCTCGCATAGTCGAGTTTCGCTTGATCGACCGTGCGCTCGCAGGGGGTCAACTCCCTGGCTGCTTCATGAGAAAAAAGAAGCGGCATATTGGGCATTTGTGCCGTTACATCGCGAAAGGTCCGATCACTCGAATGAGCCAGATCAATGAGAATTCCTTTTTTAACGGCATAAGGCAAAAGTTCTTTGCCCAATTCGGTCAGACCGATAGGATTGCGTTTGGAATTAGGTTTGCCCTTATGCAGGCAGTTGGAAAAAAAGACATAGCGGATGTCCGCAGCGCCTGCCCAGGGGCTTTTTTTCGACATGTGCGCGATGGTAATCATGCGCACGCCGGCATCATAAAGCGAATCCACCGCGGCCTGGGACGTGACGCCGTGCGTTCCTTCGACGGCCAGAATAAGGCCCAGGCGATATTCATTTGAACTTAATACCGCTTCAGCATCTTGAGGCGAACGCACAATCATCGCTGTTTCGCTGTTTTCCTCAGTCCATTTTTCAATGGCTTCGATTTGACGGTGTATTTCTTTTAAATAACCGCCCCGCAGATGGGAAACGACGTCAAAAGCGTAAATGGTGGCCATGACTAGCCGGACATTGCCCGCGCGCAAGTCTTTGACGCTGATTTGATTTTTGAAAATTTCCGTATGTTTTTGAGCCTGCGCCGGGCCCTCAGAGGGCCGTCCGTCAAAAAACAGAGGCAGGGCTACATCCGTGGCCATGTGCAAATGCAGATCAATAGTCGCGGCTTTTAGGTTAAGCGGCGCGAGTAGAATCAATAAAAGAAAAATCATATGGACACGATATATTTGACATTATTTGTTACTGGTCCGCGCCGGCAGCAGCCTTGGCGGAACGAATCGCGCCTTCGATCAGGGGCGCCCGCAGGTAGTCGCCGGCCAGCCGCAGGCCCTGAATGCGCGCGGCTTGCGTTTCAAGATCGCGGATATTTCCGAACATGCCCGCGTGATAGGTGGGCACGGCCAGGGGCCGTCTGATGACCGAGGTTCGTTTTATCATAGACTCGAGGTCCGGCAAATAGACCTTCATATCGTTAAGCGCCTGCTTGAGAATCGTTTCGTCGTCGACAGCCATTAAGGCTGTTGCCGTGGGATTAACGAAGGATACCTGAATCACGCTTTTGCCGTCCGGAAAAAGAGGCGGGCAGCGCCTTCTGCAGTCAATGGCGAAAGCGGCTTTATGCCCGTCGTGGCGGGAAAGCACGTAAACCCAATGCTTGCCCTCAATGGCGCGATCAAGAAAGAAATGAGCCATGATGGTCGCGGAATAAGGAATTCTTCCAAAAGCTCCCTGAAGCTCCGGCTGCGAAGAAAATAGTGAAACGGCCTGGGGCGGCGGCACAGCGCAGACAACATGATTTGTTTCCACGGTCTCTTCGCGGCCATTGGCTCTGTAAGCGACCGATTCCACTTGCCCGTGGCGCACGGTCACGCCGGTGGCCCGCCCTTGAATGACCGCCAGTTGCTTGGACATGGCTTTGGCCAACGCGTCGTTTCCTTGCGTGTGGGCGTAAATTTTTGCGATAGCGCCCAGTTTGATGATTTTAAGCAGCATGGCCAGGCTGTGGCCTTCGGGCTCAACGAATGCATAGGAGGTGGTCATTGGCCGGATGGCCAACTCCAAGACCTTGGCGCCGCACTTGTGTTTGAAATATTCGGCCGCGTCGATGCGGTCAAGCGCTTCGTCCCCTTTAAAATTAAAAATATCGAGCGCAGCCAATGCCCCGGCATGTTTGGCTATGGCTGCCCAAAGCGAGAGATTTTCCTTGATCCCCAGCAAATTCAACCAGGGTTTTGTTTTTTCGAATGTTCCGATGCGCCCTTCCCAGGTCATGAGACCAGAGATCGGGGCCGGTATTAAATGTTGTTGCATGCCCGTTTCGCGCAGCAAGTGCCGCGCCTCTCTATAGGCTGAGTAATAAAACTGCATGCCCGATTCAAATGTGCAATTGTTTTGCTCAACGGAGCAGATGCGGCCGCCGATATGCGACGTTTCCTCAAGAACAATAACGTCCAGTCCTTTTTTCTTAAGTTCCCAAGCCGCCGTCAACCCTGCGATGCCGGCGCCGATGACGACAACAGGACGTTTCCCGTTAGTGGGTCGAATATTCAAATTCATCAAAGATTGCCTCCAGGTGATGCAACTGCCAATATCTTGTCCTGCGCCGGGATAAGCCGCCCGTCCGGCGTTGCTTCCATGAGCGTTTTGATCAATGCGCCTTGTTCATTTGTCCGCCAAGCGACCAAGGCGGGCCGGCCGTTGATGATTTCTACGGCCCAAACCAGTTGTTCATAGAGCGAGGCGGACCCCGTGTTGACGTATTTTTCCACCAACGAGCCGTTTTTGTCCGCCGCCCGGAACCTGGGCTCGTGGGTATGGCCGAGGACAAGGTAGGGCGCTTCAGGGCCGGCGCCGGTGACCGCCTTTGCGGCCATGTCTTCGTTCATGTGTCTCCATTTCACAACCGCGTTTTTTTCCTTAAAGAAACTGGGAGAACGTGAAATGGTATTGGCGAATCCCGAGTCTCTGCGCATGCGTTGGGTCCAGCCGCCTTCTTGGGCTGAATAACCCGGCCACACTCTGTCCGCCCCGGTTCCAAACCAAGCCAGGGATTCCGTGTAAACCTCGCCGATTAAATCCCCAGCGCCAATGGCGCAGATCACATCGAATTGATGCCCGTGCGCCACCACAGCGCGCACCGGACTGTTGGAGACAGCGGGATCATCGACCAGGGCAAGGTATTCATAAACCTCTATGGGACCTCCGTATATTTCCCGCAGAACATTCAAGAATTCCGGTTCCAACAGCGCCTCATCGTGATTGCCGATGAGTTTGATGAGGCGGCCGTGTTTAAAAAAAGAATCGCGTAAATGTTCGTAGTGAGATGCGTAGTTGCGCGCTATGGCGCGGAGCTTTTGGAGGCGTTCCTTTTTTTCCGCCGCGCCGTCAAAATAGTTGCCGAGCGGTCCCAATACAGCGTCGAAAATTTGCTCCTTCGCCATCCTGCCGAAGCCGGGGGCTTTGACGAATAAATCTTCAATGTCGCCCGCTTCCACGAGATAAAATTCGTGTTTTTGGTAATAATCGAGCGCCCTGTGAAAAATTTCATGATTGCCCGGGCCATGGCCGGCCCGGCTCCAGTTTTTGAAATGATCGTGCCTGGCCCCTTTCTCCAAGAGATGCAGGTCGGAAAACACGACGTATTTTTTAGCGGCATCGGCGCGCGCAACCTTGGCGCCGGGGGGCGCCTGCCCTCGGGCCAGGCGTTGAAAATCTTCAAGACCCTGCCGGTCCCATCCGAACACATGGCCCCAGCCCGCAAACATGGTCGCATAAAGTACGTCGTCGCCATGGCCCAGAAGCCAGGTCATTTTGGCCATCAAACCTGCTCCGTGGTCAGCATAAGGATGCCCGCGCCAGGCAGCGCCCCCAACAGATAACGCGACAACCGACAAAACAAGGACAAGGCTTTTTTTGGCCAAACGCCGATTTAAACTCATCAATCTGCCGGATAATGCTCCGGCCCAGCGGCGTGCCAGCAACACGCCAAAAAAAAGATTCGCCGCGCTCAGCGCGAGGAGCGCCGGTTTAACCGGCAGACGCAAGATGCAGGGATCGGCGCTCCCCGACGCCAGGGCGCTCAGGAGCGCCATCAACAGACCCAGGATAAAAAGCCCGGCCGGCGCCCAGATGAATATGCTGATGTAAGCGGCGGCCGCCGTGATTAAGTAGCGTTTTAACGGGCGGTTCTCAGTTTTAAAGGCGTTGGTTGTCAGCGAAAAGTAAAAGACAAACGCCAATGATGCCATGGCAATCGCGACAAAACCGGCATCAATGAAACCGCTGGTCGTCACTGAATCTTTTTATCGGGTGCTTAAATGGAGATCACGCTGCCCGGTTTTCTCTGACCGGGGTCGATTTTAATTTTCTCCTTGGGCTTATTGGGCGATTCCTGCCTGGGCCGCCGTTCCTCGGGATTATTGGGCCGGGAAGGCTCGTTTTCACTCGGTTCATCAGGCGTTCCCTGGCCGTCTTCATTGGGCTTGGGCGGCACATAACGCGGTTGTTGCTCGCCGCCGCGCTTGCCGCGTCCCTGGCGGCAGCGCTGATTGCTCCGGTCGTATTGCCCGCATTCATTGGGTTCAGGTTTGACTTGCCTGTTCTTTGATCCCCTGTCCCTTCGTCCCCGGGTTCTCGTGCGCTCATCATAGCCCTGGCGGGTCGTGGGTCCGCCTTCGGACTCCTTTTTCTCCCCATCTACCCAGATATATTTTTCATCCCCGTCGTCTGCGCCTCGTTTGGGATCAAGCCCGCTTTCATCAATGCGGAGAGGCTCAGCTTCTTCGCCATCCTCATTTTTGACGCGGGGCGCATTCCCATCGAATGTCTTCGAAGAGTCGGCCCAAGTCTTTTTCGGCTCTTGAGGGCCGCCCCGCTTGGCTGTCTCCTGGGCCGACGCATAGCCCGCCAGCAGGCCAAAAGCGGCCAGCGTAAGCGCGATTTTTTTAGTTTGCGACATTGTTATGGTTTCCTCCTGATGTTATTTTGATAAGCCGCAACGTTCATCGAGAGCGGCCATTTCTTTGTGCAACCCGTCTAAAGCATGATCGGCTGACCAAAGGGCATCTGCGGCTCCTTTCCTGGCTCCTTCGGCTTTATGAACGGCGATACGTGTTTCCTCTGTCCAAGCACGTCCCCAGTACTCTTCGCGCAGACTTTTCACAATGGCCTCACCCTCCTTTTTGGCAGCTTTGAATTCCAATCGTTTTGTTTCAAGAGCGCTGATGCGCAGAGCCAGGCCATTGACGCGCGCGATGCAATAAGCCCGGTCCGGTTTTGAGGCCGCCGCTTTGGCCGGGGTCTTGGGCGCGGCCGTGCTTGGCTTGGCAGTCCCCGGCTTAACAGCCGAAGTTGCCACGCCTTTCTTGGGCGCTTTCCCATCCATCACCTTAGTAGTCGCCTCATACGTTTTTAACGGGTCTGTGTCAGCCATGGCCTGGGAAAAAGCCAAGAAAATAACGGGCGCGATCCACATTTTTGTTTTAGTCATTTGGTTCATTACCTTTAATTTCATGGAAAACAGCAGGTGACGGCGCCGCCCATCATACGACAACCTTTACCCCAGGGAACCGGATTTGTTGGTTCAGCCGGTTTTTTGGCTGATTCTACGGCAGCGGTTGCCGTCTTCCCGGCGGAACCGGTCAGGCTCGATCCTTCGGGCCGATGAGTGCAATCATGGTCAGCCGGACGGCCCCCTGAAGACATTTTGTCGGACTTTTTAGAAACACCGGTTTTGACGGTTTTTGTCTTGACGCTTTTGGATTCCGCCTTTTTTCCTGCCTCAGCCGTTCCAACGCGAACGGGCAAAGTTCCTAAATGAGGATCGGTGGTTCCATGCACACATTCCGTGCCCTTGCACCCCTTGGCACGGGTTTCGCCGAAGGCCGAGCCTAGGCGGACCGCCGTCTTGCTTGAGGCGCCTAGAGAACCCTCTATCTTGGCCGTGGCCGTCCGTGTTTTGCGAAGCTCCTGTTTCACCGTGGCGCAGGCTTCACCCTCACGGCTTGATTCAGCCCAAAGCGCTGTTTGGGTTGATAAACCGGCGATTATGAGGCCGGCTAAACCGATTTGCGTTTTTTTCATCCTTGACAACATCGAACTGTCCTCCTTAACCTTCTTGGGGCTTCAAAGTTAGTATGGCAGGAACGCAAAAAAACGTCACGTGTCTTAGGTCTAAGATTGATCGAACTAAAGACCCATCAACCGGCGGTTCAATAAGGATTGAAAATAAACACCTTTCGGTTAAGCAATAACATCTTGGGTTAAAAATGATGGAAAATAGGGCGTTCTCAATTAACGATCAGGAGGGAGGAAATCTAATGAAACAATCAATCAAAATAGGGCTTGTTCTGGGATTGGTCGCAGCCGCGGCGCTGGGCCTTGGACGCTTCGTTGAAGCTCAAGGCGCCAAGGAAGAAACCCCGACGGTTTCAGCCGAGCATGCTCAAAAAGACGTTCTCAAGATGGCGGCTGAAAAGAATCTGCACGTTTATATCAATCTCCGGAGCGGCAAAGAGTATTCAGGCAAGGTCAAAGAAGCCGCTTCTCATGCGGTTGTTCTTAAAAATCCGACGGGTAGGGAATTTTACGAGGTTTACATTCCCCTTGACGCCATCGCTTCCGTGGAGATTAAAGTCCGGGATCGTTAGAAGGGTTTCGTTTTTACGGCGAGCGTAGAACTTTTTTTCTGCCATATGCTTCTTCCGATAAAATTTCGATTCCGTCACCCTTGAGAAGCTCGTGAATTTTTTTCACCACTTCGGATTCGGCATAAATTCTGACCAGCCCGGTTTCTTTATCGGTATGGATCATAACGTCATCTTTAAATTTAGTTTCGATGGTCTTAATGGTTTTGTCTGCTTTGGGGGATGTTAATGGATCGAGATAAAAGACAGGCTCCATGATCATCGCATCCCGCCTGGGCGCTGGTTTTGTCTTGGCAGCAGGTTCGCTTGGTTTGGTCTCTTTAGGCAGATAGTCGGCATAAGGAAAAAGGCCTCGTCCCGATGAGTCTTCACCGATAAAATAAGCATCTTTGGCCAGGCCGAAATAATTTTGCACCCCGTCCAGGATAATCCAGGTCCCATCGGAAGACCTATAGGCGGCAAATCCATGGCCGGGGCCCCGCACATAACTGGCAACGCCGTTGAGGTACCCCTCTTTGGTTAATCGTTCGACAATGGCGGCTATGACGATACCTTGGTGCCGGCAAACGCCGCCAAAGCCGACGCAAGCCTCGCCGATCAAAACGGTTTTGTTTTTAAACTTGCTTTTGATTTCAGCTTCCGCGGTTAGACTAGCCGGAATCGTTTTGCGAACTTTTTCATAGACCTTGCCTAAAAGCGCTGTTTTTTCAGCCCCGTCAAGGCCGCGCTCTTCATAAGGCTTTAAAATTTCGGTATATAAATCGTTTAAAGCCTTGTCCTTGGACCAGTCCACCAGCAATTTCTCTCTGGAACTGCCCCTGCCCCTGCTCATGCCACCGGCGATGGGCGTCCCTGCCTCGATTTCATGCCTGGGATCATCAAGGATAAATTTTTTACCCGAGGCATCAACATATTCCCAGCTTCCATCCGGTCTTTTGACGCGCTCAAGCATCACGCGCTTCTTGGCGGCGGGCGGCCCGGGAGCCGGGCCAACCGAAGTATCTCCGCTTGAACGCTCTGTAATTTCCCCTTCCACGATCACGTCGAAGCCGGCTTTTTTCAACGTTTCATATTTATCCCAAGGAATATCGGGCCTGACGCGAAGGAAAGCGTCGCTTGAACCTGCCGATCCAAAGATGTGTTTGCGGGCTTCGGCAAAAGCCTCGATACGGCGGGCTGCAATTTCAGGTGGGAGAAAGCCTTTAAATGCGGCATCCGCAGACGGCGCGTCAACCAGGGTTTTGTCCGAATCTAAAGTTTTTTCAGCCATAGCTTTGGGCACAGCCGGGCTTGTTTTATCCGGATCAGCGACGGAGCTTGGTTTTGGAGTTTTTTTGGCGGTCGGACCCGACGGCGAGAGAGCCTCGATGATTTCAATGGCATAGCCCACTCTTTTTAGATCCGAAACAATGTCCGCCGGCGTATCCTTTCTGACACGTAGCGTCCGATCATGAACCGAAGAATCACCGATGATGTATTTCATGCGCAGCGCGTCGCCGTATTTTTCAAATTTAATTGTTAAAGAGATATCCGTCTCTGATGCAGATATCGCAACATCGCCTGGGCCGGGAGGAGCTTTATCTTCAATCTTGGTGGTTCCGGTATCGATGGGTTCTGTTTTTGAGTCAGTGGATTTGGAATCAAAAATCGGACTCCATTCCTTGGGCCAGGAATCATAAACGCGGATGCCTTTGGCGATCAGCATGGCTTTTAAATCTTTGGTCCCGACATCGCCGGGGCGAACCGTCAAAATGCCTTTGCCGTTGTCCAGGCTGACCGGGCCTTCATAGCCGTAGGCTTTCATAATGCCTTCAAAATCGCGTTTCCCCGCGACTAAATCATGAATCTCGATAAAAATCAGTTCCGCGGTCGGCGTGGAGTCTTTTTCAAGGGCCAGGCGTTCTTTACGCAAGGCTTCCATAGTCGCTTTTTCACTCGAATGAACCCCGAAAACTTTATGAATGACCACATCGGCCAAACCAAAATCAGCGGCGGCTGTGGCCGCGGCTTTCACCATGTCCGCAGCATCGCCACGGCCGGCTGCGTCAGCGAACTCGCCCACATAACTGACCCCGCCGATGATGAGGCCCGATGTCATATATGCGCCTGCGGCGGCCTTGGTTAAGGTGGCGGCTTTGGCCAAAGAGCCCAAGCGCTTGACTCGCTCAATGGCCTCAAGCCCGGTGAAACCCATCATCATGGGCCAGCCTTCGGCGAATGTGGTGATGAAAGCATCGGCTCCGCCGGCCGCATAAAGAGCCGCTGATCCGGTTTCCTCGGCTCGTTCAAGGATATGCTCCGCGGTGCCGTATTTGCGCAGGTGGGCCAAGCGTTCGGCATCCGTCACCGGCGCGCTATCCATTTTTTTAGCGGCGATCAGTGATTCAGGCGTTGCCCCCGGCCCGCGAAGCGCTTTGTAGGCGTCGCTGCGTCCGGCTCGCACCTCGGCATCCAAAAAAACCAAGACTTTTTTATCCGCCTTGACCTTGGCGAGAATCTCATCCGGCGTATACACGGCGCCGGTTCTCAAAAGAGAGGCATAAACACCCAGGCCGTATGCGGCGGATGTTTCTTTATCACCGGTCATTTCAGAAGCGATGGCAGCCCAGGCTAAGCCCCCCGCCTTAAATCCTTCGATAGTGCCCCGGCCTAGGGCGGCGCTCTTATCCATCGCCCACTCAAGCCCTTCTTCCATCGGGGATTTCATTCTGCGCTTCATCATTTCCAATTTCCTGAGTTTGACGAACTCCTCCATGCTCTTTTCGACTTTAATTTTCTCGGTTACCGGCTTACCGATGGGCGTTCGCGAAATTTCTTTGCCGCGGCATCCTTTGCCGGCCTCTCGTTCCACCAAAAATTTGGCATGAGACAGCGTCATTGAGCCTGCATCCGCATATTTTTCCATCAAGCTCGGATCGCCCTTGGTCTCCGTTTCCCAACACCGGACATAGTTCCAGTTCCAATGATCAGCGGGGTATTCTCTCCATCTCAAAAGACCTGCTTCATCAAGCTTCGGCCCAACGGGTTTGTCATTGATGTCTAGATGTAGCGGCGCATAAACCACCAGAGCCGCGCCCGGGGCCTCTGACTCAAAACGTTTGGTAGCGAGCAAAAATCGAGCGCTTTCAACGCGCCGGTCTTTGCCCATTGCGTTGTCAAAATAGAGAATCATGGACTTGTCTTTGATATCTTCGCCGGATTTAAGATCAATCCAAAGGCGAAAGGGTGATTCTTCGGGCTTGAGTTTGATCCTGGCCAGACTGCTTGCCGGATTGTGTATGCGCCACAGATTAGCGCCGTCATAAATCCAATTGGACATGGCCTTGATACGGCCTTCATCGAAGCCCATTAATTTGCCGACACTGTTGGCCATTGATAAGGATTCACCGGGCGTGTTTACCGAGATTAAACTTGCCATCAGCCCGGTCCTTATTTCTTTGCCATCGGCGCCGGGGCTTACTTCAAAATATTCGGCCACATGCGGCCCATGCATCCGAAAACCTGGGCCTTCCTTAGGCCGGTATTCCTCGGGCGAATTGCAGGCGCCTTTTTCATCAATGACCCCCCGGCAAGTGCCCGCTGGAGAAATGATGACGTCAGGACGGAATTCAGCCTTGCCGTCGGCAATGACGGTTTTGCCTCTTAAAATCGTGCATTTTGAGGTTGATCCGGTGACAGCGCAATCTACGCCCGCCTCGCCAAAAGCAATCTCAGTTTGTAAAAAGCCTTCGCCGGAAATTTTACCCTTCATGTATTTCCAGGGACGCTTGGGATCAAATTTTTTGTTGGTTACGGTGGCCGAGCCGTCAGGCATGATGACAGTTTCCGTATCGTCTTTATAGATCGTTCTTTTAATTTCTTTTTCTTTCCCCTTTTCCAATTTAAATTCCGCAACCACCACAAGCTTGGGCGGCGGGTCCTTGGCCGTTGACTTGGGATTGAATTCCTTATGCGTGACGGTTTTGACGCCCTTAGCGGTCCTTTCTTCCAGGGATTTAATTTTTTTGCCTTCTTTAAACCATTCTTTTTCCACCAAGCCTTTGCTTTTATCGTATTTTTCCGTTTCAACCAGGCGGCCGTCTTTGTCCTTGATTTCAACGGAACTTCGGACGATTTCTTCAGTCTCTTTGCCTTTTTTGTCTTTGGTCGTGCGCAGGATCAAAACAGCGGTTTTTACTTCGCCGCTCGGACTGCGGATGATTTTGATTTTTTCGAGGCCGTCTGTTCCGGCCCTTGTTCCCTCAAAAATTTCAGTCCCATCTTTGGTTTTAATCTTAAAGCCCAAAAATTCGACTCCAGCAATAGCGGTGGCGTCTTTCTCGATGCGTATGTCCGCCCCTGACGCTGGATTCAGGCCAATTTCCCAAGGCTCCAGCCGGTCGCCAAGAGCCAGCCGGCCGTCTTTCATGCCGCCCTCCAGGAATGTTTGGTAGGCCCTTTTTTGATTAATATAAAGAGCTAGTTCGGGATTTTCTTTAGCCGCAATGCTTTGCGCTTTTGTCAGATCATCCTTGGATAATTCACCGGACAGACAAGCTTTTTCTTTTTTAGGCAGGCCTTTGAAGGTTTCGCAAATTTTGGCCCGATAAGTCGTTTCAATTAATGCGTCGGCTTCGCCCAATGTTTCTCGCAGGAGCACCGCCCGTTCATGGGAATCGGTCATAGCCATAAGGGCATGAAGCTTGCCGGCCAGTTCGACATTGCCTAATTTTTCGACGGCGGATACAGCGCGGCCGGCCAATTTGTCGGTCAATGAGTCCCGTTCTCGCGTAAAATCAGCCGATGGACTTAAAGGCAAGGCGGCCTTTAGACCTTCCGCCGTCGGCGCTTTGTAGAGATCAGCGAGAGCGGGCTTGGCTTCGGGTGGAGCCGCTACGGTACCGGCGGGAGCCGCGGCCGGCGCTGTCTCGCCCGTATAAAGTTCCGGCCGTTCGATTTTAGGAGCGCCGGGAATTTTAGGCGCTGCGGCGACGCCCAAGGTATGCTCCAAATGAGCGGCAGCTCCCAATTCCTCCTCGAATCCCGGGGGACGGCCGGTGCCGGAGAATGTTCCGCTTAAGCCGCTGTGTCCGCCTCTAACATCGCCGGAAGCCGCTTTCTCAGCCATGGCTTTTCTGCCTTCATCGAGAGCCTTGCCCCTTTCCGTGCTTGGCCCTGCAGCCGATGGGTCCGCGCTTGGGCCAGGGGCAGTTCCCGGGGAACTTCTATCGGGAGGCGGGCTATGGCCGGGGATGCGTCCGGCTAAATAATCCTCAAGAAATTGTTGGGAGACGGAGCCGGGGTCTTCGCCCCTCGATTCAGCTGCGGCGCGGCATGAAGGATCAGCCGCGCAGTCGAAGCCTTCCGGTTCTTCAGGGTACTGGCTTTGCCGGCCGTCGCCGTCGTCGCCATCATCTTCGGGGTATTGGCTTTGCCTTTCCTCATTAGCCAGAATAATAGGCGCAGGCAAGGCAACAGCCAAGATCAACAAAAACGGCAGGCGCCAGTGACTGTTAAGCAAAAAGCCTCCTCTTTATGAGTTTAACGGGCTTTTGTTTGTCGCGCCATCAGGCAATCTGGAGTAGAGCAAGTGCTCCCCTATGATAAAGCTGGTCTTTACCGGTCTTTCGTCCCAGGTAAGATTGCCTCAAAGACCCACGACAAAATAGTTTAAAGTCGGCACAATAATAATAAGAAGTAGGCAGCGCGGCATGAAATGGCATCTTGAGAAATTAACGATTTTGTTTCCGGCGGCCTTGTTGATGGTGGAGGCTTCTTCAGGCGCTTTGGCCGGCGACGATTTCATGGGGTTGCATTCCAGCAGCGCCTTGTCTTTCGATGCAAAGAAAAAAGAAGTCTCTGATCCGGCGCGGCCTGTGATTGTTGAAGGCGCCAAGGGTTTGGCTAATGCTTACTGGAATTGGGGCAAGCTGGCCATAGCTGCGCCGGTTGTTTTGGCGGCCAGTTCCGGAGAAATTTATTATGACGGGGTTCAAGCCGCGTTGCGCGGCGATTATTGGACCTCTGTAATCACGCCGGTCAAATTGCTGATGAATGCCTGGGCGACATCCGTTGATTTATTCCTCTCATGGACGAGCGTCGCGATTGACCCTCTGTGGCAATGGATCTCGCCTGAGAGCAATCGCGTTCACGTGGCGCTGATGGGCAGCGGAGCCAGGGTTCGCTTGGGCCTAGGAGGCGGCTATCTGGTTCAATTGCCAAGCCCGGTTCCCAGCGAATATAACGTCAGCAAACCTACGGGGAACGCATATACAGCCTACACCGCATCAGCCGCAACCATTCATTTTGATTCGGCTGGCTGGATGCAAAATGAGTATTTGCGCGCGCATGAATTCGGTCATACCATGCAAATCAATAAAAGCTTTGTTGTTGACGCGTTTTGGAGAAGATTCAATAAAAACTCAGCGGTTGATATGGAAGATGAAGCTGATGAGATCGGCGAAGAATACCGAGAAACGATTTGGCTCTTTCCGAAATGACCATTTGAACCGGTCGCGCTGGCGTATCGTTAAGGGAGCCGGACGGGCATGACGGGTGCACTTAAAGCATCCCGTCCTTCGCCGAAGGCCCGGCGCACCTTGCTCATGCGCTGCGGTCTGACTTCGGCAGGTTCTACAAAACCCACGGTGCCGATGCGTTCGTACCCACTGCGGTAGGCATAACCGACCGTCCCAATACGTTCATAGGGCGATGCGGCGTAACCCACGGTGCCGATGCGTTCGTACGAGGGGGCTGACGGCAAACTGGGATGACCCGTGCTGGCCGTAACCCCTGTAGCGCTGGAATCGCTTGCGCCGCTGATTGTTGCCCTAATTGGGACTCCTGATAAAGAAAGATAGGCGCTGCCTACGGCGGAGGAAGCCCTTTTCATGAGGCTGCTTGCCCAATCGCCGACTGCAACGACGCTGGTAACAAAACTTTCAGTTAATCCTTCAGCCTGCGTGGGCCTATAAGGAGCGCATAATATAGCGCTCGCCAGAAAACTCAAATATATTCGTTTTTTCATTGTAACCTCCACCAAAACATGCTTTATTTTGACCCATTTTAGGCTAAAAAACATGGGACTTAGGTCCTATTTTCAACGGGTCTTTAAGTCCCCTTATTTTTTACGGCATTAAACGGCGTCTATCGCCCCGTCCTTCATTATTCTATGATGCTTATCAGAGACCGCTTCTAAAGTTAATCAACAGGAGAATTTTGATGATGCTCATTTTGTCCCTTCTAACATCCTTAACCTGGGCGACAAGCCAGTCGGTAGAAATCATTGACGCCTTGATCGCCAAAGATGTCGTCGCACGCCAGCCCGTTGAGCCGGCTGAACATTTTGATGCCGAAGTCGGCGCTCTTGTCTGTTGGACAAAGGTCACAAGCCACGCCGTTCCTACGAAAATCACGCATGTCTGGTATTACGAGGATCGCCAAGTCATGCGCATTGCGCTGGACGTCAAAACCGCCAAATGGCGCACGTGGAGCCGCAAAACCGTCCATTCGAATCATACCGGCCGGTGGAAAGTCGAAGTGCTCGATGAAAACGGTTCCCTGTTAAAGACGGTGAATTTTTCCGTGATCGACGACGCAGAGCCGGAAGCTGAATCGCCTGAATCCGGCGGATGAGGGCAAAATTTCGTGCTTTGTCTTTTCTATTATCGTTGCTGACCATGGCCATGCCCTCAGGCGCCTTGTTTACCCCAAAAAACCGTCCGTATGATGTTTCACATTACGCCATTGCCATGCGTCTGGACGCCGCTGCCGTCCATTTCAACGCCTCTCAACCGGCAGGTAAAGAGATCGCCGTCACCATCGCCTACGGCGGCCAAGCCGATGTCCAACACCAAGGTTTCTTCAAGGTCGCCGATCCCGATGAGCCGACGCGGCCGATGATGTTTTTTACGCATCTTGAGCCCGTGGCGGCGCGCAAGTTATTCCCCTGCAACGACGAGCCTTACGATAAGGCGACGACGGAAACGACCGTTGAAGTCGATCCGAAATACGATGTTTTTTCCAACGGCCGCAAAGTCGCCGATGAGATCGTCGATATTAAAAACGCCGGGAAGCTGCGGCGCGTCCGCTGGGTTCAGGAAAAACCCCACAGCACTTACCTGGTCAATATCGTCGTCGGCAAATTCGGCGAACTCAACGCCGACGTCCAAGGCGCGGGCATGAGCATTTACACGTCGCCTTCCAAACGCGAGCGGGCCGAATTCGCGATGGACGTTTTGAAGAAAGCCCTGCCTTTTTTTGAAAATTTTTACGGCATTAAATACCCTTGGAACCGTTACGCCATGGTCGGCTTGCCGGGATTCCTTTGGGGCGGCATGGAGAATACGACCTTGACCACCATGAGGGATTCGGCCATGACGTTGGAGGACCCGACGGCCAAAATCCAAAAATTTCGCATCGCCTCGGTCGTCACGCACGAATTGGCTCATCAATGGTTCGGCAATTACGTGACCATGAAATGGTGGGATGATTTATGGCTCAATGAAGCCTTCGCTTCCTATATGGAGACCGTCGCCACCGAGGACTATTTCGGCAACGAATTTGCGGTGGTTGAAACCGTCTTGAGCACATGGGAAAGTTATTTCCGCCAGGAAGACGGACCGCGAAGCCACCCGATTGTTTCCAAGGAACTGCCCACTCCGGACGACGCCTTCGACAGCACGAATTACACCAAGGGCGAACAGGTCTTGAGGATGCTTGATTTCTATATTGGGCGCGAGGCGTTTAGAAAAGGTTTAAATGAATACCTTACCCAATTCGCTTTAAACAACGCCACATACAAAGATTTTATGGCGGCCATGGAGAACGCCTCGGGACTTGATCTTCAAGGGTTCGTGGACAGCTGGCTGTTGGCGCGCGGGTATCCGATCCTCGAAGTCGAGGAGCGCTGGCATGATTCGAAGAAAAAAATCAAGTTGAGAATGAAACAACGCCCCAATCATGCCGAGGATACGACCGTTTTTGACTTTCGAATTCCGGTGGTTTTCCATCGTTTGACTCCTCCGGAATTCCATGAAAAGAAAATTATTTTAATCAATAGAAAAGAATGGTCGGCTGATTTTGATTTACTCGCGCAGCCGGAGTGGATCACCTGGAACCCAGGTTCGGTTGCCTTGGTCAAGCTTTCGAGACCCAGGACAAGCGAGGAAAAATGGTCGCTGCAGGCGCTGCACGACCCTGATCCCATCGCCCGCATCCAAGCCTTGTTTGCTCTGGCTAAAACATGGGTATCCCGCGAAGCCGAAAAACTTGAGGATTTGACGCCAAAGGCCAAAGAAACGCTTTCTTTGGCCTTGAAAATTGACCCTTCACCTTATGTCCGCCACGGGCTTCTGGACAAACTTTTGACCAGCAAATGGACGCGTTATCCCGATGATTTAACCCCCGTTCTCTTGGAGCTTGCAAAAGGCCCGGCCGGCCTTCCTTCCTCCGATCTTGAGGGGCAAACCTTGGTCCGGGCCCGCGCGTTGGCTTTGTTGGGCAAATCAACGGATCAGGCCGGCCGCAAATACCTTAGAGAACTCTTAAGCGATCAAGAATTGCCGCTTGATATTCTTTCCGGAGCTTCCTCCGGCATAGCCGGTTTTTCGGACCAAGAGTCCATCCAGGCGCTCAAAACAGCGCTCGATCAGCACGGCCGGCGAGGGTACCCTTTCAAAAAGACCGTTTTATTGGCCTTCGGCATGGTGCGCCATCCCGGCGTTTTGCCCGAGCTTGAGCGCATCGTCAAAAGTTCGGATGCCAATAACGAAATCGTGGGCGGCATTTCTTGGCGGCTGATGAACAACGAAGTGATTAAAAATTCGGCCGAAGGGGCCGGTTTCGTCAAAGATTTCGTCCTTCATCCGAATTCCTTCAGCGAAGAAATGAAATCACGCTGGCTGGAAATTCTTGAAGAGTCGAGAAATCCGGCGGTTCGTCCCGCTCTTGAAGCCATTGTCCAAGAGTCCTCAAGCGCGCGAATCAAGGCGCTGGCCAAAAAAACCCTCGATAAGAATTTTCCTCGCTAGTCGCAGCTTCTTTTAAAATTTCCCCCTTGCCGGAATTGTCCCCGGGGGTTAACCTTATCTTGCCATGGGTAGGGTTTTTCTCTTTCTTTTGTTGGCCGCCGACGCGTCGGCATCGGGAGTCGTTAATCAGATTTCCCCTCTCGGCGGCAACGTTCGCGCTTCCATCCCGGTTCTTGAGCATAAAATTCGTTTATTGGACTCATGGGGCCGGGGCGTCATTGACGGCGGCGGCCTGCGCTACCACCATGACCGTTTGATGCCCGGCTACATGACCCAGGATTTATCCCAAGTATTCCCCCGCCTCCATTGGGGAGAATACGAATTTTTCTACGCGGGCGATGTGATGCGTTATCAGATTTTTTTTCATAACAAAACATCGCGTTCTTACCGCAATTTAAAAATTTCAGCTTGGCAGGAGCATCTGAGGCCGGATGGTTCTTGGCAACCTATGGAAGGGACGGATGATGCGCGGGAATGGACGGTTTCAGGATTAACGGCCGGCGAAATGCTTGTGTTAAACGGCGACGTTGCCGTCCCCGTGGCGCAGATGCGTCTTGGATTGACGAGGACCCGTTATCAGGTTGAGTATATAGATGACGGCCGGTCCGATCAGTTGGTGCCGCGCCTTCTGATGGAGAACGAAATAACTTCGATCTGGTGCCCGTCCGAATTCAAACCGCGCTAGTGGACGCCTTCCTTAGTCATTCGATTGATGTGGTGATTTTTGACTAATGAATAAGTCACCACGCCCAGGACGGTTGCGGCAGCGACTCCGGCCAACGCGCTCGCCGGGATGGCAAAGACAGGCCGAAAATCAAAATCTCCCGCGCGCCCGCGCATGGCCCATCTCCAGGTTGCGGCGGCAGCTCCGGTAAATCCGACGCCTCCGGCAACCAGACCCCATGTTAATCCTTTTCGCTCGGCTGTTCTGTATTGAGTGACGGTTAATCGGCCGACTTCCGGAGTTGCCTGTTCTTCGCGAGGGATGCCCCCTAATCCTGTTGATGGCATAGAGTGTTCGGGATGGAAATATGTTAATCGAACGTTCAACGGCCTTTGGGGCGATGGGCGTGAGCCGGTCCTTTGATCGATACGCAAATCAAGGCGCTGCCAATCGGCAAGCGATTCTCTGTGATCGTCCGCTGAAACTACGCCTAAACCCAGAGAGAATAACGAAATAGCGATCGCAATACGTTTCATATTGAATTTCCCCTTTTATTTGAAGTCAAGGGCCCGGTCGATAGTCAAGACCGACGCCGTGATGGCTGCTGCGCCGACTGCGGACAAAGGCAGCTTCCAAAGAAACGCTCTTGTGCCGGCGCGAAGCCCGTATCCGGCTGAGCGTGCCCAGCGACCCTCCGCGATACCTTCGTAGGCGCCGACCGTCATGGCTTTGCCGATGCCGCCGACCGCGCCTCCGGTTAAAGTTCCCAATAGAAAACCTTGGCCGGTGCGTCCATGCTCGCGATCCGTCCGGCTGCCGTAATAAACAGCCGCGCCGCCGCTTAATGCGCCGGCTGCGCCGCTGACCAAAGCTTTCGTTCTGTTTAACGCAGGATAAGGCAGAATAATGGGGAAGGTGCCGGTCAAACCCATTTCCCAGCCGCCCAGAGCGGTTGAGGTCAACCCGCGGGCCACGCCGCCGATAACGACGTTTCTGATCACCGCTTTTTTGTCGTCATGAGCTGGTGCGGCTTGAAATCGGCTGTCAAGTCTTGTGGAAAGATGTTGGTAATCTTCGCCCCGCGTTTCGTTTTTATCCGCGGATAAGGGCCGCAAAGGCAGAAGAATGGCCGCGGTAAGAATAATTTTTTTGATCATGGTTTCTCCTAACGCCTCAAGACAATATTGGTTATCGGGAAGGCCAATTTTTTCGGCCATTTGCTCAGGCTCGATAAAATAAACCGGCATGATGCTCTGACGCCTTGTGCCGTTGCGACGGAGGCGCTCAGGCTTCGGGGCGTCAGGCGATGCCTGACAACTTCGACTTCGTCACCCATGCGTATGCGTCCCGTATGATGCCCTCTGAGATAAGAGTCATCGGCCGCTGAAAAATAATGCCACTCGCTGCGCATGCCTTGAGCACCGGCAGGGTGCTCATTGACCCGCAGGTGCAAAACGAACACCTCAGGATGGAATCCGCCCTTGAGTGTTTGACCGCGCACATCAAGCCTGACTTTAAATCCGACGTAACCCGCGCGGCCGTCTGGATTATAGACGCCCAAATTTCTGGAAATCGAGTAGGTGGCTTTGCCATTTCGTTGATTCATCCGGACATCGCGGTCGTTTTCCATCGCCTGCCGGGCGAGCCCGTGCAATTGAATGACATCTTCGCGGGATAAGATGGATGCGGATGTTGCCGCGCCCGAGCGCCCGGATGAATGCGCCAGAGGGCTCAACGAGCAGCATAAAAGAGCCATCAATAAAGATTGCCTCATCGCAAACATCATCCTAAATGCCCATCAGATTGCCGTGAGACTTTGGGGGTAAAAAGTCCCCCATAAAAGACCCAGAGTAAAAAAGGGACTTTCGTCGAGAGCCTAAAATTTAGTGGAGAAAATGCCTGAGTCCGGTAAAGACCATGGATAGGCCTTTTTCATTGGCGGCCTGGATGGAATCTTCATCGCGGATCGAGCCGCCGGGCTGGATGATGGCCGTCACCCCGCGCTGGCTGGCTTCAAGAATGGCGTCATTGAACGGAAAGAAGCCGTCCGAGGCCATGACCAGCGGCGTCACGCTGCGCGCGATGGTTTTTCGTTCCTGGATTTTTAATAGGGCGTTTTTCAGGGCGTCGATGCGCGACGTCTGCCCGCCGCCGATGCCCACGGTTCGATGTTCGCAAGCCAGGACGATGGCGTTTGATTTGACGTGTTTGGCCACTTTCCAGGCGAATTTTAAGTCGCGCCACTCCGCTTGAGTCGGTTCGCGCTTGGTCACGATTTTATACTCCGGCGGGAAAGAGACGAAATCTTTCTCCTGCACCAGAAAACCGCCGGTCATGGCCCGGTAGTCGAAATCGCCGATGGGCACGACCTCTCTTAACGTCATAGCCAGGAGCCTGAGGTTCTTTTTGGGCTTTAAAATATCAAGGCTTTGGCTGTGGTAATCGGGAGCGATGACGCATTCCAAGAAGTATTCGGACAACTTTTTTGCGGTATCCGGGTCCACTTCCCTGTTGAAAGCTACGATGCCGCCGAACGCGGAAAGCGAATCCGCATTGAAGGCGCGCTCAAAAGCTTCCGATAAATTTTCGCTGGTGGCCGCGCCGCAAGGGTTGGAATGTTTGATGATCACGCAAGCCGTTTCTTCAAATTCACGGACCAGGTTCCAAGCCGCTTCCAGATCAAGGTAATTGTTGAAGGACATTTGTTTGCCTTGCAGCGCGCGCGCGTGAACGATGCCCCGCCGCGCTTTAGGCAAGGTATAGAGCGCGGCTTTCTGATGAGGATTTTCGCCGTAGCGCAAATCCTCGACTTTCTTAAGCCTCAATGTCAACTCTTCCGGAAATGTCGCCGGGATGCGGGTTCTGAAATAGCTGGCGATGGTGGCGTCGTAATGGGCGGTGTGTTCGAAAGCTTTGTAGGCGAGGATGCGGCGCTCTTCAGCGGTAATTTCGCCGAAAGCCTTTAATTTTTCAATGATCCAGTTGTAATCTTTGGGATCGGTGACAATGACCACGTTGGGGTAGTTTTTCGCCGCGGACCTGATCAAGGATACGCCCCCGATATCAATGAATTCCCGCAGTAGTTCTTCCTCCTCGCGGGCTTCCATCATCTCTTCAAAGGGATATAAATTGACGACCACCAGACCGATGGGTTCGATGCCGTGGCGCTCCATGTCCTTGCGGTGGGCGGGATCGGAGGGATTGGCGAGGATGGCGCCTAAAATTTTCGGGTGAAGCGTCTTGACCCTGCCGCCCAGGATTTCGGGAAAACCAGTAATTTCTTCAACGCGGCTGACGTCAATCTGGGCCGATTCAAGTTCCTGAGCCGTTTTGCCGGTGGCATAAACGGCAAAACCCAAATGTTCCAGCTCTTGGGCGAAAGGAACGATCCCTAATTTATTGCTGACTGAAATTAAAGCGACTTTATTCATTGAATTCCCCCTCGATTTCGAGCGTAAATTTTGAGGCTTTACGGGCCGTTTCCGGCGCAAACCCGCGCGACAGCAAAAATCGAAAAGCTTTGACGGGCTCCATGTTTTTGTTTTTTACAATTTTTTTGCCGATCAGCGCTTGGGCACGGGCAAGCTCATCGGCAGGATCGCCTAAATCAGCCGCTTCGGCGGTCTCATTGGCGAGCGCGGCATTGATGCCGTGAGCTTTAAGCGTCCGGCGAATGTTCAAGACGCCCCGGCCGCGCTGGCGTTCCCGGCGAATCAGCATGCGGGCATAGGCTCCGTCATCAAGGAATTGATAATCCTTCGCCTTTTGGATCAGGCCGGGGATTTCAACTTCAGGGACGCCTTTAGCCTTGAGTTTTTCAAACAGCATGGCTTCGCTTTGCGCGCGCCGCGAAAGAATGCGCAGAGCTGCGGTCCAAGAATTTTTCGGAGGCCTCTTATCGCGCATGGTCGATGAGACGCAGAAAGTCTTCTTCATTGGCCACGGCAATCCCCATTTTTTTGGCTTTATCAAGTTTGTTTCCGGCTTCTTCGCCGGCGACCACAAGATTAACTTTTTTAGTTATGGCGGATGCGGTTTCGCCGCCTAACCGTCGAACCAAGGCCTCAGCTTCGTGCCTGGGGTATGTTGAAAGGGTTCCGGTAAAAACCACGAGTTTTCCGGAAAACGGCCCCCGGCGGCGTTCTTCTTTAGGCTCTTCCAGATTAAGCCCTAGACGCTGGAGGCGGCGGATTAATTCTCCAGCGCGGGCATCCTCGAAATAGTTTTTGATGGACTCCGCCACAATGGGTCCGACTTCAGGCACAGACTCCAAATCTTCCTGAGAGGCTGCGCGCAAGGCCTCCATGCTCCCGAAGCGTTGGGCTAGAACTCGGGCCATTTTTTCTCCGACGTGGCGGATACCCAAGGCATAAAGAACGCGCGAAAGCGGCTTGGTCTTGCTTTTGACGATTTGAGCGAGCAAATTGTCGGTTTTTTTGTCCGCAAAAAGCTCCAACCCCAGCAGATTCTCTTTTTTTAGCTCGTAGAGATCGGCTGCGTTGCGCACGAGCTTTTTAGCCAGCATTTGCTCCACGGCGGACTCGCCCAAACCGTCGATCTCCATGGCATTGCGCGATGACCAATGAAGAATAATGCCCATCAGTTGCGCCGGACAATCGATGGAATTGGCGCAGCGGTAAGCGACTTCCTCTTCTTTGTCTTTAGCGACCCGGCCGCCGCAAGAAGGGCATTTTTTCGGAATGTCGATCATAACGCCGCGGGGCGCTTCCTTGGCGACTTTGACCACTTTGGGGATCACATCGCCCGCGCGCTCCACTAAAACCGTATCGCCGATTTTTACTCGAAGGCGTTTGATTTCGTCGAAATTATGCAGCGACGCATGTTTGACGGTAACGCCGCCGATGGCCACGGGCTCCAGATCAGCCACGGGCGTGATCACACCTGTTCTGCCGACGGAGTAAATGACCTTGTTGAATTTGGTCGTGGCTTGATGCGATTCGAATTTATAAGCCACGGCCCAGCGCGGGCTTTTCGCCGTCGCGCCTAGGAGGCTTTGGATGTCCGCCTCATTGACTTTGACCACCAACCCGTCCGTTTGAAAGGGCAGTTTGGCGAGTTCTTCTTTAGCCTTAACGATCGTTTTCTTAACGGCGTTCTCATCCGCGCAAAGCCGCCGCCAAGGAACCACCGGAAATCCCAGGGCTTCCATCGCCTCAAGGAATTCAAAATGGGTTTTATGGCGCGCGCCGTCGGCGAAGCCTTGGGAATGGCAATAAAAACGCAAGGGGCGGGAAGCCGTAATTTTCGGGTCCTTTTGCCGCAGGGAACCGCTGGTCGCATTCCTGGGATTGGCGAAAATCATGGCCCCTGATTTTTTTTGAGATTCGTTCATTTTTTTGAAGTCATGGGCGTTCATCACGACCTCGCCGCGGACTTCAAGCAGGGACGGCGTTTTTCCCTTGGCCAACGAAAGCGGTATGTTGCGGATCGTCCTTAAATTGGCGGTGACGTCTTCTCCGGTCTCCCCGTCACCGCGCGTTGCGCCCTGAATGAGGCGTCCGTTTTGGTACGTCAAAGAAGCGCTGACCCCGTCGATTTTTGCCTCAAGGACAAATGTCGGCCGGCGGCCGCCCAAGAGTTTGGCGTTTCTGGCAAACCAGTCATCAAGTTCCTCAAGCGAGTAGCAGTTGTCCAGAGACAACATGGGGATTTGATGGCGCACCGCGGAAAAATCGCTGGCCGGCACGCCTCCTACGCGTTGGGTGGGTGAATCCGGAGTTTTTAAATCCGGGAATTTTTCTTCGAGCGCGCTTAATTCTTTCATGAACCGGTCATATTCCCGGTCGGAGATTTCCGGATCGGAGAAGACGTAATAAAGCCGGTCGTGACGCCTGATTTCTTCGCGGAGTTTTTGGATTTTCCCTGCGGCTTGTTCTTCGCTTAATGCGCTCATGGCTGACGTCAAATTAAGCCGGCTTTCGTTCTTGTTTGATTTTATCCAGGATGCCGTTGACGAAACGGCCGGATTCGTCCGTTGAATAAGACTTGGCAATTTCCACGGCTTCGTTGATGGTGACGTTGATGGGGATCTGCGGCATGCCGATGATTTCAAAAGCGCCGATCCTCAAGATATTTCGATCCACCGCGGACATGCGATCAAGCTTCCAGTTATGACAATAATTCTGAATGATGCCGTCGATTTTTTCGCGGTTGCCGAGGATGCCCTCCCAAAGCGTTTTGGCGAATTCGACGGTCTCGGCGTCAGGCATGGGGCGGCGTTTGGGCTTGGCTTTTTCTTGCGTTTCATCGCCGTTGGTGATGGGCGCGGAGATGGCCGTGATCCAGGCTTCCTCAGGCGTAATGCTGCAATTATCCCAGAGGTAAAGCGACTGAAGGCAAATTTCTCGTCCTTCCCTGCGCGAACCCATAAGAATCAGTATACAGTAGACGCAAGAGTCAATGCAGCGTTGAAAAGCCGCAGAAGGCGGAGTTTCTTAAGAAGGCGAGAAGAAAGCCTCTGAGCGGGCGACTTCAGCGGTCAAATCCTTGTAATCTGTTTTCATCCGGCGTTTAAGTTTGAGTTCGGCCATTTCAATCGCAGCCAAGGCTGCTTCACGGCCACGGTCCAATTCCCCTCTTGTTCTGTCCATGGCGACTTCAACGCTGGGGGCTGAGATCAGGCCGAAGGTCATGGGGACGCCGGTCTCCAATTGGGCCCATTGCAGCCCGATCGCGCAAGCGCGGGCAAGATGCGTGTTTTGATCCGTTCCTCCCTGAAGGATGACGCCCAGGCAAATGACGGCGTCAACGGAGGGTTCCCCTCTAGCCATCATTTTGGCCGCAAACGGAATTTCAAAAGATCCGGGGACGCGGACAATGGGTCCGATTTTGATCCGCTCATCGGCCGCTAAAACGGTCAACGCCGAATCAAGCAGGCGCCCGGTGATTTCCGTGTTGAATTGAGAAACGACCAATCCTATTCTCAATTGAATCTTAGGCCGTTGGAACAGGCTCGTCCATGTCGATGATATGCCCCATCTTTTCTTTTTTAACCTTAAGGTAGCCGCGCAGGTAATCCGAGTTGCCGGAGGGCCGGGCCTGAAGCGGCACGCGCGCCGAGACTTTCAGCCCATGTCCCTCGATGCCGATGATTTTTCTAGGGTTGTTCGTCATGATGCGCAGCGAGGTCAATCCCAAGTCCTTGAGGATTTGGGCACCGATGCCGTATTCCCTTAAATCATCTTTAAAGCCCAAGGCCTTGTTCGCTTCCACCGTATCCAAGCCTTTGTCCTGCAGAGAATAGGCTTTGATTTTATTGGTCAAGCCGATGCCGCGGCCTTCCTGGTTAAGATACAGGAAAACGCCTTGCCCTTCCTGGGCGATGGTTTCCATGGCTCTGTCCATCTGCGCTCCGCAATCGCAGCGCAGGGATCCCAGCGTGTCCCCGGTCATGCAGGAAGAGTGCACGCGCACCAGCACGTTTTGCTGGTTGTCCAACCGGCCCATCGTCAAGGCCAGATGTTCGCTGCCGGAAATCAAGTCGCGGTAGAGATGCAGTCTGAACTCGCCGTGGCGCGTCGGCAAACTGGCTTGGGCGATAGGTTCCACAAGTTTTTCTTTCTGACGCCGGTATTCGATGAGGCTGGCGATGGTGATGATTTTAAGACAGTGCTTTTTGGAAAACTGCAGAAGATCGGGCAGGCGAGCCATGGTCCCGTCTTCATTGATCACTTCGCAAATAACACCCGCCGGATACATGCCCGCAAGCCGAGACAAATCAACGCTGGCTTCAGTGTGCCCTGCGCGCACTAAAACGCCTCCCTCGCGATACCGCAAAGGAAATATATGGCCGGGCCGGCGAAAATCTTCAGGTTTGGCGTCGGGTTTAATCATTCCCAAAATTGTATTGGTCCGGTCCGGCGCGGAAATGCCCGTATCCACGTTTTTGAGTCCATCGATGCTGACCGTGAAAGCCGTATCTTTACCGTCGCCCAAGGAAGGAACCATGGCTCCGATTTTAAGCTTATCCAGTTGTTCTCCAACGATGGGCACGCAAAGGAGTCCGCGCGCATGGGTGATCATGAAATTGACGGCTTCAGGCGTCACGGATTCGGCAGCCATGACCAGATCGCCTTCATTTTCTCTGTCCGGATCATCCACGACAATGACCATTTTTCCGGCGCGCATATCCGCAATGGCCTCATCAATTGTTGCAAACTTGGTTTTATTCTGGATTTCGTCCATTAAGAATCCTCCTGAATTAGGGATCACCAATTATAGCACGGGGTCATGTCTTGACATTTGACAGTTTCAGCAAACGGAATAGATAATCGCTTTCAACATTGACCAGATCACCTGATTTTTTATGAGCCAGCATGGTTCGGTGTGCGGTTTCCGGAATTAAGCAAAAATCAATCGATAGCCGGCCATTGGAGCGATGCACATGGTTGACGGTTAAGCTGATGCCGTCCACAGCCAGGCATCCCTTGGCAGCCACGAGGCAATCTTTGGCTGGGATATCCAACGTGATTAACACGGAATTATTTCGTTTTTGAGAACGTTGAATCCGGCCGACGGCATCCACATGACCCAAGACAATATGCCCGCTGATGGGTTCGCCCATGCGCAACGGCCGCTCTATATTGACCCAGTCTCCTGATTTGAGCCGGCCTAAAGTGGTTTTTTTGACCGTTTCCTCCCCGAGATCAAAAAAACAAACCTTTTTGGTGAAACCCGCCACAGTCAGGCAAACTCCGTCGATGGCCACGCTTTCGCCTTTTGCAAAAGCCCAAGGTTTTTCAGGGCTGATCACTAAAGACCGTCTGGAACGTTTCTCCAGGAGGCCCAATTGTTTGATAATCCCTTGGAACATCAGCCGTTATTTGAAAATGATCAGATGCGGCAGGGCCTGACCGATAAATTGAACTCCGATGGCCGCCAGCAAAAGACCCATCAAGCGCGTGACGATGTTCATGGCGATGGGGTTAAGCCATTTGGCTCCGGTAATGCCCAGGCGCAAAGCTCCGTAACTTGCGGCGCTGGCAACAATGATGGAGCCGAACAAAAGAAGCTGGTGGCCAAAGCTATCGGCCTGCGTCGAAAGAACGGTGACCGTTGAAATGGCCCCCGGCCCCGAAAGCATCGGAATAGCCAACGGCGTCACGGCAACCTGGGCTTTCTCCGCGGCAACCTTCATTTCCTCTTCGGTTTCCTTGACGGCCGAACGTTTGCCCCGGAGCATGTCCATGGACATCAACAAAAGCACGATGCCGCCCGCGATTTGGAAGGCGGGCATGGAAATGCCGAAAATTTCAAAAATAAAACGGCCGAGAAAAGCGAAAGCCAATAAAACTCCCATGCAGGTGGCGCAGGCGATTTTGGCGATTTTTTTGCGCGAAGCCGAGGAATCACCGATGGTCAATGCCAAAAAAGCGGGGATGGCAGCGATAGGATTAATAATCGCGAAAACCGAGCTAAAGGCCAGCAATGAGTATTCAAGCATGGTGAAAAAGCCGGGAATCGAATTGAATCAGCGGCCAGAGAAGTCCTTCTGGGCGGCACGAGCCGCGAAAAACCAAATCTCCGTTTAAATGAGCGCCGGAGATGCCGCGCAAATCGATGCTTTGATCAAGAGGCAGGCCTCGCCCGCCGACCGGAGATTTGGCGGTTTTTCCCCCCACGATTTTAGGAGCCACGAACCATAATATTTCATCCAAGAGCCCCTCTTCCACAAAACGGCCGTGGGTTTCCCCACCGCCCTCGACTAAAACCGTCTGAGTTCCCTTAAGCGCCAATAATCGCAGCATTTCTTTCAAATCCAGGCGCCCCTGCGTCAAACCCACGGTCATGATTTCCACGTCTTTATTGGTCAATAGTTTAAATTTTCCATAGTCTTCGGTTCCGGACACAAGAATTGTGCCGGCGTTTGCCGTGTTGAGAACCTTAGCGCCGGGTTTGATTCTCAATCGGGGGTCCAGAATAATGCGCAAAGGGTTTCTGCCGCGCCCATGGCTGGTTAATTCGGGATCATCGGCCAACACGGTATTAACGCCCACAAGGATAGCATCTGCGCGTCCGCGAATGTCCCACAACGCTTGCCTGGTTTGCGAACTTGTAATCCATTTTGATTTTCCTCTGAAATCCGCGATTTTACCGTCGAACGTAGCCGCTGTTTTAAGAATGATATACGGCCGGTTAAGCGTCATTTGGGTAAAAAAAGGCAAATTGAGTTCCCTGGCCTCCTTGGCCATGGGCCCGACGCGAACTTTAATGCCGTGTCGGCGCAATCCCGCCACGCCCCGCCCGCGAACTTTAGGATTTGGGTCCGTTGTCGCAGCCACAATCTCTTTGACGCCTGCCGCCGTTAAAGAATCAACGCAAGGCGGTGTTTTGCCCCAATGAGAGCAGGGTTCAAGGTTCACATAGGCTGTTGCGCCCTTGGCTCTTGAACCGGCCTTTTTTAAGGCCACAATTTCAGCATGGGGTCCGCCGAATTCTTTGTGATAGCCCTCGGCAATAATGCGCCCATTTTTGACCAAAACGCAGCCGACCATGGGATTGGGCGTCGCCCTGGGGTAGCCTTTTTGAGCCAAAGCTAAGGCCCGGGACATCAGGCGTATATCATCGGCCATACGAAGCCATTATAGACCAGAATTTACCCTGACGAATGGACCCAAAGGCCCCAATCTGAACCGGACATATCAAGGCCATTCCCAAACGTTCCCGAGCGCCCAGACGGCCGTATGTGGCCCGGACAATAGGGACACAACAGCCGTGGCCAATCGCTGCGTTGCATCCTTAGTCGCGTGCCTTTCAGGCACGCTCCTTGCGGTGCGTCTTGCGCTTGGCCCAATCTCGGCTTGCAAACTGTCAAAAAAATTACCGCTGCGTCCACTAGTGTAGTGCGTCCAACACTTCTTTGCTTTTGGCGTCATTCCCGCGAAGGCGGGAATCCAGGCCTGGACCCCGGCTTTTGCCGGGGTGACGAATGCAAAGGGATTTATGACGCACTACACTAGGCTGATTTAAAAGCTTGGGAAAAGTCCGGCCAGATAAGCAAACCGGTTGGTGATTAAGAGTATTCCAAGAAGAATCAGGAGAATGCCGGAACCGATCTCTATTTCCTGGAAGTACGGCTTGACTCGGTTTAAAAATCGTTGAAATTGCGGCAGAAATGCGCTGGCCAACAAGAAAGGCGCTCCGATGCCCGCCGAATAAGCGCCCAGCATGGCGATGCCTTTGCCCAGCATGCTTTCCGTGGCCGCGTAAATCAAAATCGCCGATAGAATCGGGCCGACACAGGGCGTCCAGCCTACGGCAAAAACCACGCCTAATAGAAAGGCTCCGGTCAGCCCGCCTTGCTCGATTTTCAATTGAAAACGCGCCTCTCGATAAAAGGAAACGATGCTCAGCGCGCCGCTTAAGTGAAGGCCAAAAAGGATCAGTAATCCTCCGCCGACGATTCTCATGATGCCCTGGAAAGACGCAAAAAATTGCCCCAAAGCGCTGGCCGTCGCTCCCAACAAAGTAAAGATCAACCCGAAGCCAAGGATAAAAGCCAACGTCGATATCATCAGCATTTTTCTGGCGGCGACTTTCTTATCCGCCGACAGCAGGGTTTCCAGTTCAAGACCGGTGATAAAAGCGATATAGCCCGGGATCAGGGGTAGAATGCAGGGCGACAGAAAAGTCAGCAGGCCGGCCACAAAAGAGGCTAAGAGCGGAAAGGTTTCAAAAAGCGATGAGAAACGCCCGGAGAGTTTGATGGCGCCTGTTGCGGCAGGACCGCTTTCTTGAGTAATGGCCGCGATTAAATCCGGTATTTCGGCCTCCTCCAGCGTTTGGCGGCGAAAAGCGATCTCCCCGCCTTTCCTGATGCCGACATTCACCGGGATGGGGCGGATATTGTAGGCCTCCGTGACGACCCCTTCTGCATCAAGGAGCATTGGAAAAGGCACCTGGAATTTCTGTTGAAATTCCTCGACAACGGCCTTGTCTTCCATCAAACTGACGGCGATGAATCGGATTTCAGGGTGTTTTTTGCTGGCGGCGACCAAAGCCGGAGTCTCGACATTGCAGGCCGGACACCAGGTGGTGTAGAGCGTCAGCCAAACCGGCCCTTGGTTATACAGCGCAGCCAAGTCCACAGTTTCCCCTTTAAGCGAAGGTAAGGTGAACCCAGGGGCTTTGTAGCCAGGGTAAGGTTTTTCTTCCAAAGTTAAGCCGGGGGTTGCAACTAAAAGGTACGCTAGGGCAATGAAAAACAAAAGTTTAAGGCGCATCTTGAAATATTTTATGAGATTGCCACGGCCCCTGCCGGGGCCTCGCAATGACAGGATGGGGAAGCTCTGGTAATTTTTAAGAAACGGTGGCCGTGGCTTCTTCGAGTTTGACCGAAATAATTTTTGAGACGCCCAATTCTTCCATCGTCACGCCGTAAATGGAACGGGCGGCTTCCATCGTTCGCTTGTTGTGGGTGATAACCAAAAATTGGCACTTCTGCGAAAATTTTTCGAGCATCCTGCGGAAACGCAAAACATTGGTTTCATCCAAGGGCGCGTCGATTTCGTCCAAGATGCAGACCGGAGCCGGGTTGATGGAGAAGAATGCGAACAAAAGGCTGACCGCTGTGAGGGCTTTTTCGCCTTGTGAAAGCTGGGTGATGGTCTGCAATTTTTTACCCGGAGGCTGGGCAAAAATCTCCACCCCGCGCTGGGTCAAATCCTGGCTCTCGGTTAATACCAAATCCGCCTCGCCGCCTTCGAACAAAGTGGCAAAAATTTCCCTGAATTTTTCCCGGACAGCGGCGAAGGTGACGCTGAAGCTTTCTTCGATTTGAGCATTGACCTTGGCGATGGCGGACCCAACGTCGGCCTTGGCTTTGAGGATGTCTTCCCTCTGCGTTTCCAAAAACGTCAGGCGCTCCGTCAACCGGTCGTATTCTTCCTGCGCCAAAAAATTGATTTGCCCTAAGCGACTAATCTGCTCTTCGATCCTCAACAGCGCATCTTCCACGCTTTCGCCTTCTCTTAAAAGGACGGTGGTTTCGGTTGTCTTGGCTTGTTCGAGCTTCGCGGGCAATTCCTCGGCCGCGGCCCCGAAAATGCGGACAGCCTCTTCCACGACTCTAGCGCGCTCATATTCGAGGGCGCGCAGTTCAACTTGGGCGTTTTTGACTTCTTCGTCAAGTTTACGGATGTCTTCATCAAGAAAAGCGATATCCGACTCAACGGCGGAAATCAACGTCCTGGATTTCTCCAACTCTTCCCTGGAGACTTCCATCGCCCGGCCTTTTTCTTCATGCGCCCGGTCGAGTTCGGATAATTCATTTTTAAGGTCTTCGATTCGATTCGCAAGTTCTTCCAAATCCCGGTCAAGATCGTTGACGGCGGCTTCAAGGCGGCCCGCCTGTTCCGCAGTCAGGGCGACGGCCTTATCGAGCTGATTCTTTTTCTCCCTGGCGACGGCCTTCTCATGCTCGCAGCGCTCAAGTTCAAGGTCCCGCGCCAAACGGGCCTCGCGGCCGCTTTTGGTTTCGACAATGGTCTTTTCCAATGCGGCATTGCCCTCATCCAGCTGTTTATGCAAATCAGCGATAAGCTCATCTTTGCCCCTGAGGGTTTCCTCCATCTGAGTTAACATCTCTTTCTTGGCCGCCGAATCTTCAAGGTAGCGGCGAGCCTCTTTTTCCATCGATAGCACGGATTCCTGCGCCAGACTCAAATCCCGGTCATTGGATTCTTTTTCTTGAATTAAACCGGCTGATTCGAGATTCTTCGCCCGCAGACTCTCCAGCAGCGTTTGAAGTTCAGACGACAACCGCTCTTTCTCATGGCCTGATTCGGCTACCTGAGCTCCAAGTTCCTGTTTTTTGACGCTCAGGTCAGCCATTGCTTTGGCCACCGCCTCCCGCTCCTCGACGGCCGACAGCGTGTTGATATCTTTTTGCGCCGCCGGCTCCTCCCCTCCTCGAACAAGGGCTTCCCCGAAGACGGATGATCCCTGAACGAATGTCGGACCCACGAGCCTAAAAATCGCTTGTTTGGTGCGCGCGTCTGTCGAGCCCAAGAGATAGTCCAACTCTACGATACGCCCGATCGCCCCTTCCCGGCCCCAATTAAAAGTAACGGGTTGAGGCGTTTCCGTCAAACGGTCGAGCAGGACAAATGCGGCCCGTCCTTTGCGCCCGGAACCCAGTAAATCGATGATTTTAAGCGCGGCTTCGGCGTTTTCGGCCAAAAACCAATTCAGGCGTTCGCCTAAAATTTCTTTAAGGTGAATATGATGCTGCGGCGAAGTCTTGATCAATTTCCCGATCGGGCCGTAGACGCCGCCTTGCTCGCCGGAAATCTGATCCGTAGCCAGAGCCCCGCGAACATAGGGGTCTTGCTCGGCAATTATTTCCCAGTGCCGGCGGCGCGCTTCAAGAGCGGCTTCTTCCTGAGTCAGTCCCCGGTAAAGCGCATCCTCGAGACGGCGGCAGGCGTCGATCTGTTGAGCTTGCAAATCGGCGGTTTGAACGCGTTTAGTTTCCAGTTCTTCAATCTCGCCTTTCAACGCTTGGATTCTGGCCTCAATTTCGCGATTACGCTCTTCAAGATGCAGCTTCTGCAGGTCTTCCCGATGGTGTTCTTTCAGCGTGTGTTTCAATTCAACCTGCCACTGGGAGAGTTCCGTCGTCAACCCCAAGCTCTCGTTGCGCAAGCGAGTGATCTCCTGGTTTTCAATGATGATCCGGTTTCTTAAATCTTGGATATGCCGCTGCATTTCATCGCGGCGCGACGCAGCGCCGGCCAGTTCTTCGTTCAGACCGCCGTCTTGTTTTAACTGAAGCGACGTTTCTTCAAGCTCTTTTTCTTTTACGGCCAATTCCCGGCCCGCTGTTTCAATTTCTTCGTTCAGCGCTTGTCGCTGCTTGATGAGATCTTCTTTTTCCAGCAACCGGGTCTCGCGCGAGGAGCGCAACTCGCTCAGACGCGATTCCAAATGACGCAGCTTTTCCGCGGCCACATCACGGGCCCGCAAAACTTCATGAAAATCTTTGGAAAGTTCGCCGGATTTCGCCTCAAGTTCGGCGCGCCCGGCCTTGAGCGTCTCGGCCTTGGCGTAATGCTGATTGAGCGCTACGGTTTTGCGCTCCATCTGGGCGCGCTTGGGCTCAAGCGTTTCCTCTTGAATCGCTTGGGCGCGGGTTTCCGTGCGGTCGAGGTCCGCCAGAACTTTTCGGACCCCGAGTTCGCGTTTTTGTCCTGAGAGCTTTTCGAAAAGCTTGGCTTTCTTGGCTTGGTTTTCGATGCGTTTTTTTTCCGCCGCCAGAAGCTCGATCTGGTCGCGGACGCGGTCGAGGTCTTGGTCGATTTTCGACAGCCGGGATAACGCCTCGTCTCTTTTTGAAGAAAAACGAGCCGCGCCGCTGGCCTCATCAAAGAGGAGCCGCCGGTCCAACGGTTTGGCGGTCAAAAGAAATTCGACCATGGAGCCTTCCATGATCGAATAACCGTCGTCGCCTAATCCTGTGCCTAGGAACAAACCCTTGATGTCTTTTAAGCGGCAGGAAGCCTTGTTGATGGCGTATTCGCCGCCTCCGTCGCGCGACACTTTTCTTTGCACGGAAACTTCCGGCGCATCGACGCCTAGAGCGCGATCCGAATTATCAAAAGTCAGAGTGATCTGAGCCTGGGCCGCCGGTGAAAGGCGCCTTGTGCCGTTAAAGATAACGTCGGCGATGGATTTGGAGCGTAGGGTTTTCGGCGAGAGCTCGCCTAGCGACCAGCGTATGGCATCGACGACATTAGATTTACCGCAGCCATTGGGGCCGACCACGCAAACAATCCCGGGTTCAAGGGAAATCTCCGTTGGTTCGGCGAAAGATTTAAAACCGCTGAGCTCGATGGACTTTAAATACACCCTACTCCCTTGTTGCCATCTTTTACCATATTCTGTCTTACCGCACCAAGTATAAACAGAAAACGCCCTCGGCGCAAGTCGCCAAGGGCGTTTTCAGAGCTGTTGTTTGTTCAGTAAGGAGGCGGAGGCGGCGTTGAGGAATCCCCTCCCGGTTGAGGGTAATCGACAAGAAAGTCCATGTAGAACTGCTCTTGTTGGGACCACCAGAGCTCGTATTCCGGAACGTAGACATAGTTCGATGTCGGGTTTGGACGCAGCGAGAGTCGATAGTATGTATTGTATTCGGAAGAGTATACCAACTCAGCGTCGAAGTCGAGCCTGTCATATTGAGTTTCCCCGCCATCGCTCGATACTCGGCGTACATACACGCTATTGCCGATGGCGCGCAATCTTCCCTCAGGCGCGGCGACCCAGCGGCCCAGCCATCGCCCGGTATTGGGGTCCCGATATCCGCCCCAATAAAAGAAACTACCGCCGACTTGATAGAGCCATTCATCGCCGCCGAGAGCGATGGACCGCTTGATCGTGGGCGGAGGCGGATTCGTTACATAGACATGCTCCACGATTACGCTGGGATAGCCCCAGTCCATATACACATGATGATGGGGACACCACCAGTAATGATGCTGGCCGTCCCAATGATCAAAATGATCATGATGGTAGGCCCAGTAATAGCCGCCGTAATGGTAGACGTCAACATAGACGTGATGATCGTGGTGATGGTGGGTATGAACCCTGACTCTGCCGACTCGGTGGCGATGATCGCGGACAATGACAACCGGGGGCTGAGTCACAACGACCCTGGGCGCGGCCACATGCGTAATCACGCGCGCCCTGGGCGCGGCGATGCCGGGAGCAATGGTGACCGTCGGGTGAGGCTCAACGCTGCGGACAACATGCGATGGGCGTTCGCGTCCCGGATGCGAGCGAACCGGTTGCTCGATCGGACGAGGCAAATTTCTTCCTTCCGGAGTGCGCACCACCGGGGGCCTTCGTTCCGGCGTGCCCGGCCGCGTACTCGGAGGATTAACACCGCCATTGGGCGGTCGCACGACAGGACGATCGGATCCGGGCCGTCGGTCCCGTCCATCAAAATCCGGATTGCGGACGGGCGGATTCGTCGGATTAGGATTCACCACAGGCGAACGATCAACCGGCCTTCTGTCTCTGGGTGTGCGCACAGGATCAGGATTAACGACAGGAGGATTCGGATTAACAACCGGTGGGCGAGTGCCCGGCCTTCGATGCCCCGGGTTTGGGTTAACAACCGGTGGATTCGCCACGGGCCTCCTGGTTCGCGAGGAATCTCCGGGATTGGGATTAACGATCGCCGGCGTTCTACTGCGGGTATCGCTCCCTCGTCCACGAGAGGAACTGCCCTGATTAGGCGGCGGCGTATAGACCGGCTGTCCTTGAGGCGGCCTGACCCGGATGGGACTTCCGTGCCTGGGGCTGCTTGCGGGAGGCGAAGTCACGGGATTGCCCCGTCTGGGCTGAGCCGGAACGGTTCTCGTCGGCTGGTTTCCGGAAACCCCTCGAGGCCGGCGATTTCCTTGGGCCAGAGCCTCCATCATGGGGCTTGCGGCCAGAGTCAGGGCCAAGAGCAATCGTAACCACGATTTAGGCGTCGCGTGATGGTCAATATCCATGCGAGTTGCCTCCTTTTTCTCCCTCGTCAATTTGGTCCGGGGCGCATCTATAGAATGCAACGATAACATATTTTCACACTAGGGCATTTTGACCCAATTAAATTTGGGACTAAAGTTAAATCGGCGGGAACGATCAGCGGCGGCGTTTTTTATTGGTGGATTCGTTCTCGAGAGCGATTTCGGCCTCGATTTCTTCTTCGGCCAAGCGCTCCTTATTTTCTTCTTCAAGCGGAGCAATGCGGACTTGCTGCGCCGGCGGAAGCGCTTTGATTTCGGGCGTTTCCAATTGCGCTTGTTCGGTTTTGGGAAGTTCCGGATTTCTTTTTTGACCGAGCGAGCGCAAAACTTGACGAGCCAGAGCATGGATGGCGATCGGCCCAAAGGCGATCATGAGAGGGACGATCAAGTTTAAAACAAACGGCGCGCCGAAAATTTTCATCAAAAATATCAGGGCGATGGACGTCAACGGCGCAATCGTATATTTGACGTCATCAATACCTATGGAGATTTTTTTCTTGGCTTTTTTTCCGGCTGGAGCCGGGTTAGGGGTCTGGGTCAGCGCATTTAAAAGACGCGCCGCCTCGCCCGGGTTCTCCCTGGAATAAACCAAGGCTTGAGATTTGCTTGGAGGAGCCGCTGATTTGCCGCTTAGACCCAAAGACAGCATTCGCGGAAATTCCCGCAAAATGGATTGTTCAGCCGATCGTTTACCGAAGTCGTAACCCAGATAAGCGGCGCGGTCGAAATTTAAACGTTCCTGTTCGGCCAATTGCTTAAGCGAGCGGCCCCAATCCGTTGTGCCGATCAAGCCCGCGAAGGATTCGTTGTCGACGCTTGTTTCAATGGAATATTTCGGTCCCAATAAGCGGCGAAACTTCTTGATGAAATCGTCGAAATTTGATTCCTTGAACAAGCCTCCTTGGTAACGCATGACATAGCGGCCATTTTGATCGATCATGTCTTTCTCAACATAGTCTAATTGCGCCACCCGCGCCTTGAGCGCAGGGTCCATCATGTCCTCTTCCCTGGTCGCCGGTCCGTCATCAAAACGGACCCAGTTATAAGCGACCGGCGCCGTCCCATGAAGATTAGTAGTAGGCTTTCTGGGAATAACAAACCCGCCCCAAACTGAGTCAGGGGAAATTTCAAGGTCATAAACGTCTCCAGGGACCATCTTCTTAAACGCTTGCTCAAAAGCCGCCCGCACGCCGGCATTATCTTCAAAGCTCATCTTAGGCGCTGAATAAACGCTTTGCAAACGGCCGTTCATTAACCGATAAGCTTCCTGGCCCATGCCCGTCAAAACATAAACAGGATAAGCTGCATGGCTTCTGTAAAGCCCGGTTAAACGAGCGCTTAAAGCCGGAGCAAGCCTATCCCAAGCGCCCCCATCCCCAGGTGCAGTTACGGTCAACAGCACGACGGCCTTCCCTTGTTTCGCCAAATAAGCCAGCAGCCCGCTCAGTTCATCGGTATTGAAGTTTCCCCCCGGAGCCTGATCGATATTGACGACGACTGAATCAACGGCGCCTTGTTCCAGGTATTGCATTAATTGTTTTTCATGAGCCGGTCCCATGACAGGACTTTTTCTTATGCCGAACCATTTGCGCGGCTGAGGAAGTTTCGCTTGCGCTTGGGCGGGATCGCTGATGGCTTTAACCGGCAAATAGGATTTTTTATCCTTGGGTAATCGAGGGCCGCGGATGGCCAGGATGCCGGGCGTCGGCGCAAAACGCGAAGCGACCGGCGCGCTTTTCTCACTTGGCACGACCACCAAGGCGCGCTCTCCCACCATCATTTCCGACAGCCAATCGATGGGATAAACGACGCGTTGATCGCTCGCCGTATTAGGGTCAAGGGTTACCGTTAGAAATTCTCCGTTTTTTTGCAGTTGGCCGACGACATTAATGGAATGTTTATCCTTGCCCGTGTCGATGACAACCAAAGGAACAAGACGATCTTTAATCGCCGCTTCCGATGCTTTTTCAATCGGTATTTCGCGGATGGACGTGCCTGTGCGCTCGGTCAATAAATTCATCACCCAAACAACCTCGAAAGGATTCAATCCCTTTTTACGGATGTCCTTGACCGGCCTATTAAGCGCGCGTGCCGCCGTCCTCTCGATTTCACGCGGACGGAGCAAAGACCGCCCCATTTTGCCCAGAGCCGCATTAAAAGTATTGGCGATGGCGTAAATCGAACAATCCCCGTCTCCGCGCTGGCGGCCGCTATGAGGCGTATCGATCACAAGGCCTTTTTTAACGGCTTCTTTAATCATGGCATCGTAGGAACCCGAGCGGCCGATTGCTACGGCGGCGGCATAATTAAGCCAAAGCGTTTCACTTTTTGCGCCGTCGGGTTTAGCGTCTTGCCTTAAACTCGAAATAGCCAGAGACGGGGAAAAACTTTCCCTTTCGTCAAAAGAGAGAGAGCCGAGCATTTTTTTAAGTTTCGATGATTTGACCGGTTTCTCCCGCCACGGTTCCCCCAATTGATCGACTGCTGCCGAGGCTTCGTCAAAATAAGCATCTGGAAGCTTTGCTTTTCCAGCCTTCGCTTGCTTTTGTCGTTTAGGGGTTTTTCTTCCTGAGCTCAACGCCGCCCCTATGGCGCCGGCCCCTGCGGCCACCCAAGGAAGCGCCCCCGATAAAATAGAAGCAGCCTCTGTCGCTCCGGCGCCTGTGGATGCGTGCGCCACGCCCGGAGCCAATAAGCCCAGCGGCAAGACAATCCAAGGCAAGATGTTAAGCCAGCCGCCTAAGCCCCCCTCTCCGCGACGAACTCCGGATGTTTTAACAGCGGTTTCAAAATCCCGCCTGAGTTCCTCAAGAAAGATGCGCGCCGTATCAATATCTTCCGGTGTTGTATCGGGCGCCCCCTGGGCGACGCTCGATGAAAATCCCGCATCGTCGCCCTTGTTTTGTTCAAGCTGTTTGCGCATTTCGTCCAAGCGTTCGATGAATTCATTAAGGATTCGGCGCATATGCGCCAGACGAAACTCTACCGGCGCTCCCCCTTGGAAAGAAAGCTCCATGATGAATTCATGGATTTCTTTTTGTTTGACGCTGCCTTTGAGAATGCTTGAAAGAGCGCCGGCCGCTTGTACGACGCTGTCGGCCGGAAATTCATAAGGGTAGGACTGGTATGAAATTTCATAAAGACCCTTTAAATGTCTCCCGAATACAACATCGAATTCCTGAACTCCGGCGCGCTTGGCCCAATTTGCGTTTTTGCTGAAGATCGACGAGGGGTTTTCCATGGTTCCGCCAAAAGGCAAATCATCATCCTTAAGCAAATCAAGCAAAAATTTCCGCTTCGCGCTTCTGTCCAACCGGGACCAGCCGGAATCGCCGTAAAGATTGACGATGACGCCGAGCGCGCTGACAATGCTTTTGGCTTGAATTTCTTCGCTAAAGAACCCGGTCGATTCGATTTTTCTTTTTTGCGCAACCGGCATTTCCTTGGCCATGTGAAGAAAATCTTCCAAAACCGCGTGTTGATATTGTTCCGGCAGGACATCCGTAGCCATCAGCAGATTAACGACGTCTTTGCGCAAAGCCTCTTTCTCCCGCTCATAGCCGTCGGGATCATGGGGGGTTTTCAACTCCATCTCGATCAACGCGGACCAATTTTCATGGAGGCTTCTGCCGATCTGACCCATCATCGCCTCGGGACTTGGCGGCGGACCCTCGCCGCCGGCATTGCCCCCGGCCGCGACCGCCGCGCCGATCGCCAAAGACCCCATGGCTGAGACTGCGGCAGGGTCTAAAAATAAAAATACGGCGACGATCAATGCCAACGCCGAAAAAACGCCGGTGCGTTTTAAAACCTCCGGTTTCCGGCGCAATTGTCCTGCTTGGCGAAGAACCAAATGGACGTCGACCTTGCGCAAGATGGCGGCAACGCGCTCTTTCTCTTGATCATTGCCCGGCGCCAAAACTTTCTCAAGCCACCCGCCGGCTTCTTCGGCGCTCAACCGTCCCTGGGCAATTTCTTCGGCCAACGCCGAAGCGGCCATGTGCGGATTGCCGGCGAGAATCAGCGCGCGGGCGGCTTCGGCGGCCTGCTCTTTGGCCGGGTCCAAATACTTAATGGCGAAACGCAGATGTTTCTCCCGGACATAGCCGATCCAATCGTCTTGTCGTAAAAGATTCAAAAGTTGAGCCGCCTCAATATTCGTCAATTCATATTTGCCGAACGCATCAACGATGCGATCCAGCTCATCGCTATACGACCAGTTTGAGTTACCGGGCAAAGTCGGCAAATAATTCTCAAGAAAATTCACGGCATTAGCGCGAAATTCAGGATTTTCCAATTCTTTCCCGGTCACGCCTTCAACGCCCCGCTTAGCCATTTGGGCGAGCAGCGTCTTTCGTTTCTTTTCCTGATTCTTCAAATACTTGGGATCCGGCGGCTGGTTAAAAACTTTATTCATGGCATAAAGGAAAAGAGCGTAAAAAATCCCAAAGCCCGCCGCCAGCATGGAAACAAAACCAAAGCCTTGTCCCATTGAAGAAAACATGGTTAAACCGATCCACGCATTAAGGAGCCCAATGCCCGTCAATATTCCGATGAATAATGCCGTTTTGCTTTTATCCGAGGCTTTGGGCGTTGATGCTGTTTCGCCGGCCTTGCCGTGAAGCATATCTTCGGCGACGATATCAGCCGCATCCCCATTAGCCAGCAACCGCGATTGCGCCGCAAAACGGTTTAATGTTTCCGGTTCCTTAAGCAACTCGGCTACTTTGGGTCCGGCATGAGAGGCCCGGTTAACCATCACGCCGGCGCCGTTTGCGATGATCACGCGGGCGTTGCCGGCTTCCTGTCCCGGCGCCGGCCCCACCAGCACCATGGGTTTGCCTAAAATTTCGGCCTCCGTTGTGGACACGCCCCCCGGTTTCGTCACCACCAAATCCGCTGCCGCCATTTTTTGAAGAAGTTCACGATGAGGGAGAAAGCCGTGGACCCTGGCTTTTATCCCCAATCGCGCGACCAGGCTCTCGAGGCGCTTTTTTAGTTTTTCGTTTCTGCCGGCCACCAAATCCAATTCAATCCCTTCAACGCCTTTAAAAGAGGCCGCTGTTTTTTCCAAGGCTCCGGTGCCGTAACCCCCCATTAAGACCAAGACTTTGGCGATGCCTTGACGGTCGGCGTGGACCGGGACAACGCCCTCCATGTCCACCGGGATGCCGGAAACCATAATTTTTTCCCTGGCGATGCCGCGCGCCACTAATTCATCGGCCACGGGCTGCGTTTTGCCGGGTTCTCCCTGAATTCCGGCCACATAATAACGGTCGATATCCCTGTCGATCCAAACCGCGTGCGCTTTCCAATCCGTGACCACAACGCCGAGTTTGGCTTTCAGGCGGCCGTCTTTTTTGGCTTGAGAAATCCCCTCCAGCGGGAGATAACTCATCAGAATCATATCCGGCTGTTTCCGGATAAGATCATCGACAAGCTTGCGGTAGCTGCGTTTGCGGGACCATTTCCAAAAATGAGCGATGCCGGGCAAAGGCAGCAATTTGTCGCCAAGGTGGAAAATTAAATGCATCACCCTCGGAAAACGCCCATGGATGAAAAATAAAAGGGATCGCAAAAATTTCAACCGGCTTTCCGGCAGATAATCGGTGATGTCGATGGGCTCAACCTCGGCGCCGCGATTCTTGAGCGATTGAGCCACGGCCTTGGCCGCCATCTCATGCCCGGCGCCGTAGGAGGCGTGAAGGATAACGACCTTGGGAGCGGCATGCTCATGGGGAACCGGCCGATTGTCGTCAATCGACTCAAGCATTCGCCCGGTGATCGCATGAGCCGCGTCATTATTGACGATCAGCCCGTTGTTTTTGCCCATCTCAACAAGGCGTTGCGGCTGGGCCAACAATTCAGCGGCGATCGCCCCGATGCGCGAGGCATCGTTCGTCAAGATGCCCGCCCCGCTTTCAACTAAAACATCGGCGTTATAGGTCTCATTGCCGAAGGTCGGACCCACGAATAAAACGGGTTTGGCCAAGGCTCCGGTTTCCGTAATGGTGTTGCCGCCGGCCTTGGTGATCACCATATCCGCATTGTGCATCATGGGCACGAATTCTTTATCGTGGTCGACGAAGCCGTAAACCGAGGCGTTCAACCCCAGCGAACTGACTTTTTCTTCCAATTGTCTTTTGAGAGACTCGTTTCTTCCGGCGATGAGTTGAAGATGGACGCCGGCAATGCCTTTGAAGGACTCGGCGACTTCCATCAGAGCGCCTGCGCCGTAGCCGCCCATAACCACTAAAACAGTTTTTGTCGCCCCGTCGGCCGGCGCTTGGCGTTGGGAAGCTCTGACAGCCTTAAGGTTGGGATCCACGGCGCGCCCGCTGATGACGATGCGGTCCCTGCTGACTCCCCCTCTGATCAACCTACGGACAATCCCCTCCTGGGCCTTGACTACGGCTTGGGGAGCCTGTTGTTCATCCGCGATTCCGGGAATGAAATAAAAATCCGGCCGCGAATCGATGAAAACTGAATGAATATGCCAATTCGTGATGGCGACCCCGATTTTGGATTTGAGGCGTCCCTGCTGTTTCGCTTTAAGCAGTCCATCAAGCGGAATATAGGTCGTCATAACGATATCCGGTTGCTTCCGGATAATTTCTTCAACCAGTCCGCGATAGCTGCGCCGGTTCATCCAGCGCCAGGCATGAAAAATTCCGGGCAATACCAAAAACCAATCGCCGACGCTGTACATGATGCTGAAAAGCCAAGGAGCTTTCCCCTGAAGCAAGAATAAAGCCTTCTGAAGGCGATTCCCGTAAGCCGGAGGCAGACGTTTGCGGGCGTCGATCACCTCGGGCACGATGCCACTGGCCCGGAAAGTCTTGGCCAAAGCGCCGGCCGCCATCTCATGCCCGGCGCCGTAGGAGGCGTGAAGGATAATGACCTTGGGAGATGGCGCGGGATTGCCTAAATGGCTCGGGGTTCGACTCTCTTGCGCCGGAGGATTCGGCTCATTGGCGGCCGGATTGTTGAAAATGGCCGCTGAACTCGACGGGCCCTCCGGTTTTTTAGGCGGCCCCGTCGGCCGCCCTATCGTTAAGCGCTCCCGCCACTTCATGTAAGGCAGCTGAAACCAATGCTTATCCGCCCGGTAAATGGCGTAGGTGATGAAAAAAGCGGCGAACACATCGATGGAATAATGCAACCGCGATAAAAGAACGGCGGAGCCCATCAGCAATGAAATCGCCAGGAAAGAAAAACGCACCCAACGATTGCGAAAAACAAGAAAAGCCAAAAAGGGCAAAGCCGCATGGCCGGAAAAGAATAAATCATGGCTCATGGTGAAATACTTGAATAAATGCTCATAGAGAGGATCGCCGGCCACCGATAACGCTTGCTCAGGCGCATGCATGGGGGTCAAAACGATAAAAAAGCTCCTAGCCGCGATCAACAAAGCGAATAGCCAGAGCAAGTGAGGCAGACGCTCCCTTTCCTGCCAAACGGCGGCGGCGATGGCCCACCCGATGAAGGCAAGGAATCCCCACAGAAAAACAACGCGCATATCAACGACGGGGAGCCAAGAAAGCAGCAGGTCGGGCAAGGCATAAGATTGGGCTCCGATGGCATTGGCGATATGGCCCGCTTGGATATTGAGCAGGAGCGAACCCAGGATAGCCAGGGAAGCGAACAAAAATTTTCCCTTCCAAAGCCTGCTGATTGTTGACATGGGCGGCAGGGGAGCCATCGCCTGAATTTCATCTTCCGTCTTTTCTGGGTTTAGGATATGAGCTTTTTCGTGCTTTGCGATTTGAGCGCGTTCGCGGGAGGTGAGCTTTTTTAATGTTTCGATTTGGTGAGCGAAGTAATACACCTGATTTCTTGTTCGTCCCGGATGAACAACGATGTCTTCGGGCGGATCAAGACCAGCCGCTTTCGCCCACTTGATCAGCTCTTTTTTACTCGCTTCAATGACATAAACTTGGGTTGCTTTTCCATTGGGGCCCTCCTGGAGATAATCCTTTCCCGGATCAAAAAACGAATACTCCTCCATATCGGGGGCAATGGCCCTAACCTTACCTGCTTTAAAAGCCGCTTCAATCAGCGGATTGATGACTTTTTCATGCTGCGCCTGGGGCAGTTCTTTGCCGGAAAGCCGCATCGCCGGGCCTTCGGTTTTTTTTGCGTTTTTGCCGTTATTTTGCCTAGGCTCTACCGTTTCTCGGTCTGTGAGCATGGGACTTATAAACCCTTTGGTTTGCTCCAGAAGGGGCTGGGCGTCGGTATTCCCCAACTTGCCCGCGCGCGCCAGGCGAATATTTTTTTCGATGATCGCAACCGCGCGATGGTACGCTTCGGGCGTCTGCAAATGGTGCGCGCGAAGATTACCCTTTATGAAGCGCGGCATGATGTCTGAAATCGGTCCCATGTGTTCTTTTTGGGTTAGGCCGAATGCATTCATGAAAAAGAACGCCGCTTTCGAAAAAATGCTGATGCCTAATGTCCGCAGCAAAATGCCCAAATGACGCCAACGCCGCGACCACACGTCGCTGCGCAATGTTTTTTTCAGCATCTTGTTGCCGGAAATGACTTCATCGAGCCTCATGGCCGGCATGTCGGGACCCGGCTGCAGCGCCGGGTTGTTAGCCAAAATCTCGTACTCGCTATCGCCGCGCGCGTCGCGCTTCACCGAAATCGAAAGCTTGGGAACGCGGCCGTAGTCAAAGCCTTTGTCGCTCTTTCGGTAGCGACCGTCGGTGTAAATGTCGACATGGTCGAGATCAGCATTGACCACGAACAGATTCGGGATATGGTGATAGGGCTTCAAATACTGCCTGACAAACGCCCGAATCTCGGGATCGGAGTTGTTTTCAACGTCCGGCGGTACCGCAAGGGTGCCTGTAAGCACTTTTTCTTCGCCGATGCCCTTGTTAATCGCGGCGTCATCGCGTGCGTCATTCTGTAAAGGCGAGTATCCATCGGAACTGCGCAGCAGCACGTTGATCTTCTTGCCCGACTTAAGCGTGATGAGCAACGTGCCGGCCTCATCGAGCGTCGAGAAGGGATGGAAATCGTTGAGCTCTATTTTGGCAATCGGCGCGCCACGAAAACCGTCCCACTTGCCCAATGGATAGTCGTGCGTCACCGATTTTGCCGAAGACGAGGCGTCCGTTTGTGTGATCGTCTTTCCGACCAAAGTTTCACCGGTCGAAACGAAAGTCCAGTCTTTATCGTTGAGGAGCTTTTTGTAGTAACCCGAAAATCCCGCCGCGTTTTTGCCTTCGATCACAATCTCGCGCGCCTGGTTGCCTTGCCCGGCCGGATGAATGCTGATGCGATCGGTGACAACGGCTTGGCCTTCCAGCGCCGGAAAGTCGATGTGCTGCCATGGTGGCAGCGGAACAAAACGCTGGGCTTCGGCCAAATCGTAAATTTTTCCTTTTTCATTCTTCGGCGGGTCGAACACGTAGCGCAGGCCCGGGCATGATCCGAGCATTTCGTGATCGTAGCCCTTAACCCACAAGCCGGGCTTTCCGTTGTCTTTGCCATAGAGCAGCCAAGTGGAACCTGCCTGCGCAAGTTTCTCTCCGACAACGCGCCCGCGGTATGGGGTGAGGAAGCCGCGTTGAAAGTCGGCCGGCAGGCCCGTGTCCCAGTAGCGAATCTCGCGGCCGTTTTCCGTAAGGATACCGAGCGTCCCGGTAAAACCATAGAACGTTTTTCCGCCGTCGGCGCCCTCGTAATAATTGTCGATGTCCGTGTAGGGGTTGATGAACTCAAGCGTCGGCCGTTGCGAAGGTTTCACGCCGATGCTCAAGCCGAACGCCCAGTCGCGCGCCCTGGGAAAGCGCAACGCGCCGCCGAAGGGCGTACCGTTGTCAGAGGACCACTTTACCGGCAGCTTTGAGTCCGGCACGGTCGGTTTGTAAAGATACAAAATGCCGTCCGAGCCGCGCGCCGCGATGATCTCGCCGGCGACTTGGATGCCTTCGATTGTTACACCATCGGGCAGATGGGGACCGCCCGATCCGTCATGCAGTTGCCATTTCGTCGCGAGTTCCGGTTCGACTTCAACCAAACGGCCTCTGCGCAACATGAAACCTCTCTTCGCGGCGTCGGGTTTAGGAGTCACGATAATCACGCTCCGCGCTTCATCGTAGGCATACGCATAGGGACCGGCGACCTTTTCAAAACGCGCTTTGAGTTCGGCGGCCGAGGGCGGCTCGGTCACTGGAACCTCGAATGGCTTGGTTGCCAAAATCCCAGCGTAGCGCATCCAAATGCGTCCTTGATCGTCCAATTTGTATTCGAAATACCCGGTACGGCTGCGTCTCTTGTCTGTAACGCCCAAGCCTTTTGTTGTTAAATCGCGGCTCATTTGATCGCTGATGGCTTCGAGAGTCGCCTGCTCATTGATAATGGGCAATGGGTATTTGGACTGAATTTTGCTTTCCGTCAATGCCGGATTTTCAATATGGGCCCGCTCATGTTTGGCGATACGGGCTCTTTGAGCGGGCGTGAATTTTTTGAGCGTTTCGATTTGGTGGGCGAAATAATAAACGTTGTTGCGCGAACGTCCCGGATGGACGACAATATCGGAGGGCGGATCGATCCCCCCGGCTTTAGCCATCTTGATCAATTCTTCTTTGGTGACCTCGATGACATAAACTTGTATCGCTTTTTTCTCCGTCATTCCCGCGGAAGCGGAAATCCAGACCCCTCCCCCATTTAGGTAATCACCTTCCGGATCAAAAAACGAATACTCATCCATATCCGGGGTCACGGCCCGGACACGCCCCGCCTTAAACGCCGCTTCAATCAGCGGGTTGATGACTTTCTCGTGCTCAGCCTCGCTTAAACCCTTGCCTGAAAGCCGCATGGCCGGGTCATGGCCGTTTCCTTCTTCGAGAAGTTTGCGAACTTCTTTTTTGCCTTCTTCCAGTAAAGCATCGTGGTCGATAAGGCCGGCGTCATCGGCATTAATGTCGAGCAGGCCCAGAGCCGCCTCGATTTGATCGCGAATTTTTTGAGGAACGCCGTATTTTTCTACGGCGGCGATCGCGGCTTGCGCTGTTTCCCGAAGAGGGGCGTCCGGCGCGTTTTGCTCCCATTTTTCAAACAGAGTCGCGGCATAAGCGCCAAGAAAAACCCGATTTTTCTTATCGGCAAAGTGCTGGTCTAAAATTTTGCGGAGAATTTCTCCATAGAGATCTTTATCTTTGCCTGATAATTGATACAAGGCGTTCAGTCCCCGATAGTCTGGAAGCACCGGGCTTAATTTTTTTATCGACTTGTGAATGACGTCAATCAATCCGAGATAACCGATTCCTCCTGCGATCAACCCCATGACACCGGCGGCGCCAATACCAAAAAAAGGAGTTAAGACAACGGTCGCAAGAGCCGCAATAAGTCCATAGGAACCTAGATGAATACCAGCCTGGGTACGGCTGATATCTTCGGCATAAGGACCTGCATTAATGAAATTCTTGGCTTCCTGAATTCTGGTCAATTGCCGGTACTCGGGACCCTCAAAATAAGCGTTCATTTGTTCCATGGCCACAGATAGATCATCCGCAACTGCGGGAGTCAGAAGAGCGCTTTCTTTCTTAGGAATAGCCAGGGCTTTTTCCGCGGGCACGGATGACGCTGCGGCCTGGGCTTGGCCATTTGTGCTTTCCGTAAAGGGTGTCGCCAGGACAAGCTCGCGAACCGTCTTAATGAGCCTGATTCCTTCCGGAGTCAACTTGGGAAGTTGATGAGTCTCAAGCTCCTTAAGAATGTCAAGAAAGTGTTGAGGGGTCGGCAGCCAGCCCAACGTTTTAGGCATATTTTGGTGATTTTTTAAGTATTCGGCGATTTCTTGTGAATCGGGAAAAAGAATGTCATGGCGGCCTTGTTTAAGAAGAGCGGCATAGCTTGCCAAAATCCCGACAATGGCATGATCAACGACATAGCCGGTCATCTCATTGACTTCGGGTGTAAATTTGGACCATTGTTCTTTGTAACTTTGCAAAAGGTCCAACGAATCCCACAGCCCCTTCCACAAATGATTCCCCGCGCTTCTGGGTAAAGCTGCGGAGAGTTGGGGCCGGATCGTCAATGCCTGGGCTAACGCCGATGAAAGGGCAAAATATCCTCTATATGTCTCGCCGTCTGCGACGTAATAATCACCGTACCCGTTATATTGCTTTCTCTCGAGCTGAGGCGTGCGAGTCAACGTAAAAATGTTGTCCCACAATTCCTCCATCCCTTTTGCGTTTAACTGTTCATGGGCTTTTAAAATATATTTAGAGAGCTTTTTCGCATTCGCCCGATTGATCGCTGAATTAAGCTTCTTCTTCCACTTATTTAGAGTCTTGATTTGCTGCGAACCCGTCAAGGCCATGCCCAAAAACACCGGCGCCGCCATAACGAAAGACCATGGGTCAAAAGAAAACGACGCCGGCGCCCAAACGCCGGTTACTGCGGCGATCAAGGAGGCCGGAATGAAAGCCAGCAAGAAGAGCGGGAAGTATTTACCGATAATAGAGTTTAGACTGCCCGGCGCATTACCTGCGCCATCCGAAGGAATTTCTTTGTTGATCCCATCGATAAACTTTTTGAAATAAGCTGAAGCCCGGCCATAAAGAGCCTCGTCTTTCCAGGCTTTAATAAATTTTTTGACGTTGACATTGTTTTCCCGGATGATTTCAACTTGCTTGGCGATGTCAGGAGGCAGCAATGTGGCTTGAGCCGCCCTTCTGAGATAAATTTCCTGGTCGCGATCCGTTTTTTCATAACTGGCCAGCCCTTGTTCCCTCCCGTCGAAAAGCGAGGGCAGTTGATAAATGGATTGAATGACCTGCCTGAAACCCTCAAATCCCAAATCCACCCTGTCCATTTGAGTTTGATACCAGGAAGCGATTCTGGGGCTGTATCGGCGGCCGCGCTTAAGCTCCTCCCCAACATAATCAGGCCCGATCCAATTAGCCTCGATCTCGTTTTCCAGACTGTGTAAGCCGTCGAATGTCAGGCTTTGACGCATATGGATGAGTTCGTGATAAACGGCAGGCGCGAATTCCCCAACGAATTGCTTGCGTTTTTGATCGTCGTTTAAATCATCCAAAGATAAATCCAGCATTTGAAGCATCCCGGGTTGAAGGCGAATTTGCCTGGCGGCCCAATCGAACTCCAGGGCCGATGTTTCAACATGGGTTTCTAAAATTTTGAAAGGGACGTTTTTCTGTTTTTCCCACAAGCGGGCGAGGGGACGGCCCAGAGGATTCGTTTTAAGTTCGGCGATGAATTCTTTTTTCAGCTTACGCTCAAGCGGCGTCGCGGCGGTGTCCGGCGGCGGCCTGCTGCCGCGCACCGAAAGAGTCATCATCATAACGCCAAAGGCCGCAATGACTGCGGCAATGGCCGGATTCACCGGCCAAACGGCTGCGGCTGCCGCAACCAGAGCAATCAGGTTGAGACCCTCGTACAAAATATGCCCTTTTTGGGATTTACTTGGCCTAATTCTAAAAGTCTGTAGAGTTTTTTCATCAACATTCAATGAAGGTTGCGCCAGCAGCGCTTCGGGATCATTTAGCCGGATCAATTCGTCAAACCACTTGGCGGCAGCCGGCCTCATGAACTCGTCGCCGGAACGAATAAAGGAAATAAGCCTGGAGATAGGATTTCTCCCGCGATAGCCGAATAATTTCACGGAAATGTCATCGCGTTTTTGCCGGATCAGCGCTTCCTGGTCGACAGCGGATGAATCGGCCTGCGATTTTTTTGAGGCAAGCTCGTTTTTAGCGGTATCCGCCTGTTCCGTTTCTCCTATTGAGATATAGATATCATGTCCGTTGCCTGAATTTACCGCACCGACAAAAAAATCGCCCGCAGGATCGATTAAAGCAGCCTCCATTTCGCGAGACGTTGGCCCCTGCAATATTTCCATGGTCACAGTAGGAGCACCGGAGCTTAAAGCCTCTTTCCTAAAACGTTTTATTGACTCAGCGCCAGCTACGGTAACCCATCCGTCCATGTCTTCGGATATCGAAAGAACCGGACCGTCTGCGTCGGTAGCCTTAATGATTGCGGTGTCCCCGTTGTTTATATCGGTCATAGAAACTGAGCCAATCGAATTGCCGGTCCAGATATGGTGTTTATGCGTTGTCTTGCCTAAGGCAACAGTCTCGAAAAGCCCCATCTCTACAGTCTCGACATCAGCGATGTTCTGATCGATCCTTATTAAAAAAATGTGCCTCGGACTTCGAGAAAGAGCGATGGTGTCCGCGCTTAAAGCCATGATCCTAAATTGACCTGCCGGTATAATTCCATTAATAGGAATTCGTAGATGTTGCTTTGGCCAAGAAGCCATATCTTTTTTATCCATCAATGCCAAGACGATGCCTTTGCCCCCATCGCTCCAAACTACGACCATTCGCCCATCATCCAAAAAGGTTGTACCCAGAAACCGCTCATTTAATTCTCGAAGCCAACTTTTGCCGGATTCAAGATCGATATAAATCAACGTATTGCCATCGGAACGGTCGTCGCGCAGATGCGTCATCGTAATAACAAGCTGACGGCCGTCCGGTGAGATAGCTAAATGGTTAATGTCAGGCATCTTCACATCATTTAAATTGAGCGGCAGCGAAGCTATTTTTTTATTTTCCAAATCAATAATTTTCACGTTTTTTTCATGGGCGACGACCAAACGTTTATTCGCGGATGCGGAGAGTCGCGGGTGTAGGTATGTTCCGTATCCATCGATACTCAAACGGTAAGTCGTATATCCGGCATCTTGAATATATGGTTCCATTGAGGACCACTCAAGCGGCCATGAAAGGAGTTGGGCCGGCATAGGAGGCAACCGATCAGACTCAAACGCGGTTCCATCCCCCTGATACCTATTCTTCTTCAATACTTTATGCTTGTGATGATTAATGGCGGCGCGGTTGGGTTTGGCCCATTTAAGCGCAGCGCCCAACGCCAAGCTCCCGATAATCGCAAGAATAGGCCAAACACCGGTTACCCCCTGAGGTGCAGCCATGCCCATCAAAAAAGGCGCTAACAGGATAATTAGACCGATACCGCTTAAAGCCGACAAATTAAGGCCCAATTTTGCGAGCATGGCACGAGCGCCTCTTTGGTGCAAGTCGCTCGATCCTTTTAACCACCGCATTAAGATAGGGATAACTTCCTGCTGTGGAGTCAATGTCACTTCATCGGCTATACGTTTAAGTTCGGCTTCGTTGATTTGAGGCTCGGCAATAAATGACTTCTCTTTAATTTTTACGATTGCTCTCATCACTTCTTTCGCAATTTTTATATCGGGATTGGGTTCATCAGCGATGAAAGCCTCCAGTCGGTCTAGATGTTCCGGCCGGCCGATTTCTCCCAATGTCCAGGCAGCCATGGCTCGGAACAAGCTGCCCTGTCCTTTATCCTCTAGAACTTGGGATAGGGCAGGAATCGTCACCGGATCGCGCAGTTCCCGCAATAAACCTAAAATTAAAAACTTTTGATGATTCGTTGTTTTTTGCGCCATGATTCCGGCTAATTGAGCGCTGGAAAATCCACGATCGGCTAACTTCCGACGCCGGATCTCATTGGGTCCATTTTTATCATTAAGAACCTTTAAACTCAGAGCCACGGAATCCCGGAAATATTTCGAGCCTTTTAATTTTTCAAGAAAATCATGAACTTCCGCTGAATCAACGCCGATTTCACCAAGAGCTTCAATGATGGCTGCTTTTGCTCCCATATTCGGTTCATCGTTGAATTGCTGCAGCAAGGGAACGATAACCCGCTCATCACCGATACGGCCAAGGGAATCAATCGCTTGGATCCGTAAATTTGCATCGTTCGATGCCAGCGCCAGATGGAGCAGCCGGCCTGATGCCTCGCTGGCTTGCATGCTGCCCAGGATTGCTACCGCATTTTTCGATTGCAGCGAATCAACGCTAAAAGCTTGGTCAAGATAATTTATCAATAGAGATTCTTCGGTAAGGTTGGCCAAATTAGCGCCACCGGCTTTATGCGACTCGAAATGGGCTTGGTTCCGGCCGCGGCCGCTATCCGCCGCCGGCGCGACGCCATAGTGGATGATTTTTGCCAAGGCATCGCTTGCGTCATCCCGAAGCTGGTGGATTTTCATGGTCCGCCAAAGGGCGAAAATAGCGAGCGGATCTTGCAGGTTAAAGCGCTTCAAGGAAACAATCGTCTCGCGCTGCACCCCCATATCTTTGGACTCAAGCAGGAGCCGGGCCAGATAAGGAACGGCCTTCGGATCGCCTATTCTTTCCAGCGCCTTGCGGGCATAGAAAATTAATCCGGAATCGTTTGCTTGAAGAAGGTAACGGCCGATGCCGGGAACTGAATCTGGGTCACTTAGTTTGCCAAGTTCCCAGAGTCTTGCTTGGACAGCGGGGTAATTTTTGCCGTCAAGGCCGCTGAGCAAAGTCTCAAGAACGCGCTCTCTAGAGACATTGTGCCGAGCGGCGAGCGTGTCGCGATAGTTTTCATCCGCATAGACAGTCCGCTTGACCGTCAAAATTACGGCGCCTAAGGCCAAGGCGCCAAAAATCATGAGAACGGGCCATGGGCTAGCGCCGCCAACCGGAGCAGCAACGCCCATTAAAAAAGGCGTTAAAAAAATAATCAGACCGATTCCGACTAAACCCAACAGCAGATTAAGATCGATAAAACCTCTTTGCTTGTTTTTCGCGCTTTTGCCGCCCGGCAGAACTCTGATGATGCGCCTTAATTCCTCCTGAGAGTAACGTCTCGGAAAATTTTGCTCTGGTGCAGGCGCATTATTGGCAGGCGTCAAGGAACCGGTCTCAGGAACGGACGAAGCAGGCGAAGCGATTTCTCCAACCACTGATGTTTCCCAGAGCGTCAAATTGGAGTCAAACCCCCAAGTTGCCGCAATTTTTCCATCAGCGCGCAGCCAAGCGTCGTTGATGCCTGTTAATGCCGGGTTTTTGATCAACACACGCTCTCTGTGACCCAGCAAAGGGTCCCAGGCCGCTACAAAGCCGGGATAACTAACCGTAACAATCTGTCCGATTGTTCCTGGTTTTTGACTCCAAGAAACAGATCGAAATCGTCCGCCATCCGGATCGCGAATGGTCCCCAGCCTCCGCCCTGTATCAGTATCGAGAACCGCGACGAAACCTTTGGAAGCGGCAACAGCCAGCATTGAACCATCGGGGTTTAGGGCCAGGGAATTGATGTCACCATAACGATGCCCGCTGAAAGCAGCCCGAATATTGGCTATCAAGCTGTCCTGATAGCCTGGAACGATCGTCAGCATTCGTTCCCCGGTACGCGCATCCCAAATCTTCAGGCTTCCCCCCAGGCCCGCGGCTGCAACAACAGACCCATCCTGGCTGATGGAGGCATCGGTGAATCGATCCGGAACGTCTTTCAATCGGATCTTGTGTAATTGATTTCCCGAAGAAACATGCCAGGACGTCAATACCCCGCGATCATCGAGCGCGTAAACTTTGCGGCCGTCCGAGTCAAACGATATGGTTTTAATCCAATGGCTCCCGCTCTCCAATGTGTTCACTTGCCGTCCCGAAGCCGTATCCAAAATAATGATGCTTCCGTCCCAGGCCGCGGTCGCCGCCAGTTTACCGTCAAAACTAAACGCCGCGTCAGCGAACATGGAGCGCTGCGTTCCCCCGATCACTTTTACTTTGCGCCCGATAATAACCACCGCCATGACCGCAATCAGAGAAAAAAGCGCCAGCGCGGGTTCCCCCATAACCGCCAAAACGGCCGGCATGGCCACGCTGTACAACTTTGTTCCTTGAAACTTATCTTGATTGTTGACAGGCGCAGCGGCGTTTAAGGCCGGCAGGCTGGGCGCCTCGCCCAATAATGGTCGCGGATTCGACTGGATTTTTAGGACTTTGCGGCGTGTTTTGAGTTTCTGAGAGGGATAATAGTAAGAAGCATAAATAAGAAGATAAAAAGAAAACGTCAGATAAAGCCCCACGCCGATCCCCAAAAAACCCAGGGGGTTAAAAAGGCTTAAAAAAATCCAGAACCCCAAGAAAACTTTTTCTTTAGGCAGGGTAAGCAATACTTTTCCGACGCGCTTGACAAACTCTTTAATGCTCAACTCCGGCCAATACCCGAACTTGTTCCAAAATTTCTGATTAACGGCATCTCTATCGCTGGGTTGATTTTTTATTTTGCCAGCGTTCACTTCTTGGGGCAAGGCTATGGCAAAAGGTTCAATATGACCGATATGTTTGGTTGCCTTGCCTGCTTTAACTACCTGGTATTGCTCAATCGCGGCCAACAAGGTCCGTGTTTCATCCCTGTATTCTTGATACTGGTCCAGTTCTTTGACGCCGGTCAGCCATTTTTTATCCTTAATTAGTTCGTTTTTGAGCTCGTGGATAGAATCGGGAGCGGTTTCAAGTATTTCCCTGGCATGGGCTAAGGTCGGAGGAATGGCGTCTTCGATCTTCTCGCCGATGAATTCCCTATAAGGCCCGTGACCCTCACCGGTTCTGTCAAAACGTTCGAAGAATTCTTTATATTGCGCATGTTTGAGGATGACTTCTTTGGCGGTATTAAATTTAGCCAGCGCAAGATTTCTTCTGTTTTCGTTACCGTAATGCGGCGGCAATTGTTGTGGATTAGACTTGAGCAATTGAAGGCTATTGGCGTATTCTACCGGCGTAATCGCTGCATCCTCCGAGCGGCCGAACATCACTCCGGCCATTAAGGCCATCGCGCCCAGCATGGCTGCGCTGCCCAAATCAAACGATCCTGAAGCGCCCATTAAGAATGGCGTCAACAATAAGAGCAACAGTTTAAATTTAACCCCCGAATCACTTTGCAGTGATGCGGGGGCGGGCCCGGAGACTTGTTTGTCCCCGGGGATGAACCCCGAAATCTTTTTTTTGGCCCACACGGCGAACCTTCCCAGAGCAATCAAACCGGCGAACGAAATTCCAAAAACCACCCCGGCCAATGGCGCGCCGCCCAACGCCCACGGCAACCCCATAACCCCCGCCCCCCAAATCAAAAAAGCGCGTTCCCGGACGCTCAGAGGCGCGCTCTTATTCCACCGGTAAGAGTCCTCTCCGTATTTAAGACCGCCGGCATAGCGCGGCATGCCCGGGATTTCACCGTCGCTTCTTAATTTCAAGTCATGGCGCCCCAGCCAAACGGAATCAAATTCTCCTTTAAGCTTTCCTCCCTCGTGAAAGAAAACAAAAGCGAGAACAGCCCACATGAAGGCCAACGCCACGCCGATGGTTACCGGCGACACGGCATTGGCCACAAGAATTAAAGAGAAGAAATGGAAAGGCAGGGTTAATTTGAGCAAGGAAAATAAATTACCCACGGAACGGAATAACTCGTTTTTGCTCTCAGCGGCGCCGGGAGCTTCCTTGCGCTCATGTTGAATCCCTCCGGCAGAGCGCGGTCCTTGATCGGCCCGGTCCGGATTTTCTTCACTCACGGAGGAAGAATCCTCCGGGCCCGCCGCCTCAACGGGAGGCTGTTCCTTCTCAGATGTGCCCGCCGCCTGCGCGCGCCCGGCGCCTTCGGTCACATGCGCGGTTTTCATGATCTCGATCTGAATGGTTGCGCGCGCGATGCCGAATTTATTGTTAAGGATTTTTTTAGCGTTTTGAAGGATGTCATGAGGATCGGCGCCCTGGGGGATCATTAAATGCGCGCTCATGACCTTCTCCTGCGAACCCAATCCCCAGACATGCAGATCGTGGACGTTCTTGACATTGGGAATCTCCAATAAATTGCGTTCGATATCATCGATGGAAACGCCTTCGGGCGTGGAGTCGAGAAGAATGTTCCAGGAAGGCTTGAACAATTCCCAAGTCGTTTTAATGATGAGAACGGCGATCAGGAACGTCGTGATGGGATCGGCGATATACCAGCCGAATTGCATCATCAAAAGTCCGGAAACGATGATGGCCACCGAACCCATCGCATCCGTCATCGCATGCAGGAAAGCGGCCTTAAGCCCCAGGCTTTCTTTTTGATACCGGCTTAGTATGAACGCGGAAATGATGTTTGAAATCAATCCTGCCGTAGCCAACAGCAAAGCGGCTCCGCCGGGAATCGCGGGAGGAGCCGAAAGCCTGCCGAAAGCTTCGAAAACTAAATTTCCCGCCGTATAAAAAAGAAAAACGCTGGCTAAGAGCCCAATCATCGCCTCCATTTTCGCGTAGCCGTATGTTTTTCTGGAATTGGGAGGCCGTTGACTGATCCAGATGGAAAACGCCGCGGCCACGCTCACCATGATGTCGGAAAGCATGTGCACGGCATCCGTTCTCAAAGCCAAACTATTCGTCAAAGCGCCGCCGATAAATTCAACCCCCATAAAAACCGACGCGATCGCGATGACTCTGAGAAGAGTCTTAAGGTGCAGGGAGGACTTTTGCGCGCGCTCGAGGCTGGGGGTCAGGGGTGTGAAAAGGTCGGAGGGTTTCGCTTTTTCGCCTAATTCCGCTTCGATTTTATCCAGGTTCAAATTGAGCGCGCTTTGCAAGTCGGGATGCTCAAGGCGGCCCCTATACCACTGCAAAGATTCCATGGCCGAAGCAGTGCCGATGCGAGCCAAGCCTTTAATGAGCACCGCTTTAACCTCGCGATTTCGATCGCGCCAAAGCGCCTCTTTCATGATTTCGACTATCTCTTTATCTTGCGTATAGCGGCCCAACCAAGATAAACGCTGGGCGGCGAGCTCCCTGTTCGTCGGCCAAAAACTGAATTGAAGCGAACGGACAAGCTTGCGTTTTAACGCCGGCGAAAGAGCGCGCAGTGAAGCCGCAGCCGCTTGGCGGACTGATTCGTTCGAATCGTGCAAAGCCGTATCGCCTAGAACCTCGACAAAATCAACCAAACCGAACTTGGTCATTTGATCGATCGCTTGCAATCGGAGCGCCGTATCTTTATTCCTATCGATCAACTCCGCAATGAGGCCCGATCCTTTGGCGGAATCCCGCCAAACCTTTATGTAATAACCCAAAGAAATGACGACGATAACCAACGCAGCCGGCGCAATCCATGCGATATCAATTCCAAAAAAATTTAACGTAGCGGTGGGTGAAGCCGCCCAGGCTATGTTGGATAACAATAGGCCGGCCATCAATACGCCGAGAGAAAAGAGAGCGGACAAACGGACACCGGTCGATGACGGTTCATCCTTCTTCGTTTGAGCATCGACTCGATTGTTGGCCGGCGCATTCGACCCGGAATCCCCGCTTGAAGAGTCGTCATTTCCCCGCGAAGCTTTGAGGTACCAATAAAGGTTATGCAGAAAATGCGCGATGATGGGAGCGATGATGCTTCCGGTCATCATCAGGGCTCCCGCGTAAATCAAGCCGCTCAGCACGCGAGGCAAAAAAGGCCCGTTTTTGTGGCGCGATGCGAAGAAAAACGAGCTCACCAGCGCAGCCGCCGCATAAGCCGCTATAGCGGGCATGAAACCAGCCAGCATCGTCCCCCCGCCCAAAAATAGAAGCCAGCGATAACCGTATTCTTCAATAGCCGCCAAAACCGCCAATAAAGGCACGGCCAGCGGTTTGGGCAGGCTGAAAAGAAAATCAACAAGGCCGTTTTTTCTCGGCGCCTTTTGCGCCGGCTGGGGTTCATCCGTTTCTTCTTGAGTTTTCTCCGTAAAAAAACGCTTATAAGCCAAATCAAGGCCGACATTGACAACGGCAAGGCCCGCTCCCGCAAGAATGACGATCGGCCAATAAGGCGCAACGTAAAGTCCGGCGGACCAAAGAGCGGCGGCTGGTCCAGCCCATAAGAACTGTGGAACGATCAACAATGCGACGGCGGCGGCGATGGCAAGGATTTTGAATGTTTTTGGTTCAGAAATATCAAGATGATCTTTGGGACCTGCGGCGGTCCTGCTTAAAACAACAGGCTCAACCGGCTGTTCAGAAACAACCTTCCCATGAACGGGGATCGTTTTGGGCGCATTTTTTTTCGCCGCCGCACCATTCACTACGATGGTTAATAACCGCCCGTCGGAAACTTTTAAGTAAACGGCGCGATCATGGGAATAAAAAACTAAAGCGTTGATCGAATCCAAATAAGGAGCGGCTCTGGCGCTGCTGCGGGTTAGCGCCTCGTTATACAAATGCCCGTAATTGTTCTGCGCCCACTCATTAAGGCGCTCTTGAATTTGGCTTTCAGTGAGTTTGGTTCGGCGGGCATCGATGATGACGAGTTTTTCTAAAGAGGGGTTGGCGTTGAGTTCTCCCCCAATGGACGGGGGCAAAATATCGGGATAACGCCCGATTGTTCTCGTTAAGAAGCGTGCCAACTGGCCATAAGCGCTGCTGAGGGCGCGCGTAAGACCCAAAGTTCCGGTATCAGGCTCCAACGTCTTTAATTCGCCAATCCGACCGTTTAATACCCAATCAACATAGGAATACTTATACCCATGAGCCAAAGGAATCCGTTCAATCCGGTTTCCTCTCGCTTCAAGAAACTCTCGCAAGGCTTGTTCCTGGCTCGTTTCAGGCTGAAAATGAAAAACCGAAGTAACGGACAACCCGAGGAGGCTGAGCATCCCCAAAAGTCCCCAAGGGATGTTTGAATTTCCGGATAAATACCCCAACCCAAACAAAAGAACGGGCAAAGCAAAGCTATAGAGTTTGTCTTTGCCTCCAGATTTTTGGTCTTTCATCGCCGCTTTGCTTTCTTCATTGGAAATTTTCAGGAAAGGTTTGAGTTTTTCAAGCTCCGGGGTCATGGCGGCCAGCGTCTGGCCGGTGGCCAAATCAAGCGGCCCATAACCGTCCCAGAACGCCTTTTCAAGCGATGCCCGCTCCTGGGGATTAAGGCCTGCGGTCAGCCACGCTAAAAAGATGCCGATATCATGCGCCCGGTATTTTCCCTCCGGATCCTTCCAAGCGTGCTCGAGATCGATGTAATAGGCGCGGCCATCCTCGCCGAGCATGAAATTAGACGGTTGATTGTCGATAATGGCCCAGCCCCGGTCATGGGCTTGGCGCAAAGATCGCGCCGTTGATTCTACGGCGCGGGTATCGCCCATCAGCTCGGAAAGCGATGTCCCTTTGACGAAGCTGAACGTATTGATGAGATTTTTTCGATCGGAATTGATCAACCGTGAAGCCGGAATCCCGGCTTTTTCAAAATCTTCGAACGCGGCGCGATCTCTCTGATAACGGTGGCTTGCCCGATAGCTTCCGGGATTGGGCATCGGCAATGAGAAACGTGCCAGCCAAGCCAAAAAAGAGCCTGTGTGCGCATATTGTTTAACGATGACCGGTTGGCCGTCCGCGTCCTTGGTCAAAAGAACTAAATTGGAGTGCCCCCCGCCTAAAATTTTGGCCCCCGGATATTGCTTGGCTAGCTGGGCTGCACGGATTCTAAATTCAACTTTCCCGGCGAGCAAAGCAAGGCCCATTAAGGGCGCGATGGCGATGATCTTGAACCTGGTGGACTTGCGCCATAGCCAAGAAATTAATCCTATGCCGATCAAACCCGTAACGCCGTAAACCGCGATCGGCCATCCTGCAATCCAGGATAGCCCGATCCCGCCCAACAACACAAGCAATTCCGGGGCCGCGAACCCTCGTTCCCTGCCGCCGGGGATCACTTGAAAACGGCGCAATCGAGCGATTCCAGATTGTTCGCCTTCGGCATCTTGCTTTTTATCGCCGGCAATTGAAAAAACGACTTTCTGCCGGCCAAAGTCTTCCTTGCGCCTAATTTCGATTCGTTTGCGCGCAAGCTCGAACATGCCTTGGATATAACGTTTATCACCACTCAATCCAGACTCTCCTTCATAGGGAAAAGCGCTGGGCAAAGGATGAAGCTCGCGCACATTCTCTTCGCTCATGCTGGGATGATCGATATGGCCGACCTCGTGCTCGGCGATCAAGCCACGCTGCCGGGGCGTAAAAACTTCCATAACGGACCGGTTGTGGCCGAAATAATAGACTTCGCCTTCGCTTCGATCCGGATGAACCAGCATATCTTCGATCAGTCTTCGATCGGCGGGAATATCGAATTTATGCGCCAAGTCCAACAGCTCATCAAGAGTCGCTGCAATCACATAAACCTTGATGCTGTTATCCCAATAATGCCGGTCAGGATCAAAAAGGCTGTAATCCCGGCGTCCCGGTTGAAGGCGAATAACCTTGCGTGTTCTTTTGGCGGCTTCAATTAACGGATTAATAATATCGTGGTGCTGTTTGGAGCTTAACCCTTGGCCGGAAAGCCGCATCGCAGGATCATGGTCTTGATCATGCCCCAGTTTGCGTTGCGCCGTCAAAAATTTTGAAACGGCGGCTTCAGGCCCGTCGCCTGCCGTAGCGTAGATTGGCTCAAAACCATCCGGCAGCCGGGGATTCATGGAAGCCAAATCTCTAATTTGCGCGAAAATATGCCACGCCAGATAAAAAAGAGATGCGATGACACCGGCCAGACCCATCCACGCCCAAGTCATGGAATATGCGTCCGCCAAAAGAAAGCTTAACCCGAAAACGGCCATGATTAACAACGTCGGGAAAAAAACTTTGTGATTGAGGCGATGAGGCGCCAATTCATCGGCCAGATCTTTGACTGAAGCGGCTTGATGATAAGCCGGATGATTTTCAGAAAAATTACTCAACGCGCTTAAGAATTCGGAATCGGAAAGCAGATGCCAAACTTTAAAATCGGCCGGCCGTTTTCGCAGGAACGATTCCAATTGTTCGAGCGCTTGGCCGACATAACGGGTTTGGCGCCATGACGGGCTCGCCGTTCGATACGCGTCTCCCGTGGGCGCGGGTCCAAGTTCCGTAAATTCACCATACCCCACGACAATATCCCGGGCGGCTCGCACCGCCTGCCACTCGGTTAACGCATCCGGTTTAGGACGCCTATACTCAAGGTGAAGTTTTACCTCCCGCGAGATGACCGCGATCATCATTTGGAAAGAAACGAAAAGGATGGCTGCGAACAAAGTCCCGACTCCGCTCCATCCCAAGAAAGCGCCGGCGGCCAAAATCGCCGCAATAAAAAAGAAGGTAACTTTCCCTTTGGTGATCGAACTTTTTATATCGATAGTTTTTTTGATCCGGCGGCCGGCGTCTGTTTTGCTCAGAACCACAGCCGCCCCTCCCACGGCCATAACGGCGATAAGAGCGGGCAAGGCCCAATAAGGATCAAGCAGCATCAATAAAACAGGCAGCCCCAAGCTATAAAGCTTCGTCCCCGAGTCGCGTTCTTGAGGCGACGGCTTTGTCAAGGTTTCAAGCGTTTCTAAAATTTTTTCTCTTGAGATTCCCCTGCCCAGCAGCATTATTCTTTCAAGGACTTCCAGATCGGAGAATGAAATCGGGAGCCCTGAGACGAAACTTTTGCTTAATCGAGTTTTTTGGGAGAACGCTTCGTCCTTCGCTAATTTTTGGTATTCATTCGTATAAGGCAGCCGGTGAACGACGGCTATTTTTAAGGAAGGATTCCTTAGCGCCGTTCTTTTAACCATTGCGACAAGCTCTTCGCCCTGAGTTTTATGGGCGCCGGTTAAAACCCGCAAGCTTTCTTCAAAAAGAGAAACAGCCTGATCCTTCGCTCCGCTCGCGTAAGCCTTGCGCGCCTGTAGGAGCAAATCATTGGATGACGAAGCTGCCTGCCTATAAGAATTTGAAGCCGCATGCTCGGGAGAAACGACTTTGGCTCCGCTTTCATAAAGAGCTTGGGCCAACCCTTTCATGAAGGAATCAAACAACAGCCCGATTTCAGCCTTTAAACGCTCCACGGCGCGAGCCGCAGCCATATGCCCGCGGCTGACTTCATTAAGGACATCAACGATCTGGGGTGAAGCCAAGAGAAGAACGATGTCAGCGTCGGCGATTTCCTGCTTCAGCCGCTCCCCAAGCTGATCCGCCGGATCGCCGAAACCCCAATAAATGAAACGGACAAAACCCTGTTCCCCGTCGCTCTTTTGGGGTAAAAGTTCAGGGTGATTTGTTTGAGAATCTAATTCTTTTTTAATGGCTTCCTTGACTTCAACCTCCAACTGCCTGATTCGTTCCCTGCTGATTCCATAGGTTTCTCCGATCTCTCTTAGAGCCGCCGGGTCATCAGCCAGAAGCCGCTGTTCGATAATTGCGCGATAGCGAGGGTCCATGGCCGCCACTTTCGCGATTGCATTTCGAAGGGATTGCCGGGCTATTGATGTTTCCTCCAAATCAGCCAAAAAATCATCCTGCAGCGGACGCTGGTCCGAGATCAAATCCAGACGGCTGGTTGAATCCGGATCTCCCGCCTTGACCGGCCTATCCAGGGAAACCAAAGGCTGCCCAACGGCAATAACGCGTTCAACATCGTATTTGGTCACCTTGACTTTTTTTGGGCCTGTTTTCTTTTTCTCCGGGCCCTCTCCATCAGCGGCGACGTCTTCAAAGGCCGATTGCTCCGTCGGGTTTTCTTGCGGAGCGGCTTCTTCGCGTTCAAGATAATCAACGATAAATTGCGGATCGGCGGCGGCCGCAGAGCCGTGTTTCTTCTCAATTTCTTCTTGGATGGCGTTAAGCTTGAACAATATCTTACGCTGTCCGGCCGTTGTGATGCCTTTACCTAAGTGTTTATTGTCGATGGCGTAGCGCAGGATAAAAGCCCTGATCCATAAGACGGCGTAGGTTGAGAGCTTGGCTTTGGCGGGATCGAATTTTTCAACGGCCCTCATCAATCCTAAATTTCCCTGTTGAATCAAGTCTTCAACGGGCAGACCCATGCCCCTGTACTCGTTAGCGACTTTAGCGACGAGCCTTAGATTATGGAGAACCAACTTTTCCGCCGCTTTTCTATCGCCGGCCATCTTTTTATGCGCCAAGTCCGTTTCTTCCTCCCGGCTTAAGAGTTTAAACCGGCTGACGTCCTTCCAGTAGAGAGCCCCGGGATCAAGCCGGGAGTCTTTGGCGCGGATCATGCCGAAAACAACCAAGGAGGCCAACGCAACAGGAGCCAAGATGCCGAACATATCCGGCAAATAGGAGGATAGAAACAGGCCCGCGAGAATGATCGAGCCCATTTCGTAAATTTTTCCCCCTTTGGACGCATCGCCGGCCGGAGGCAAGGCTTTCTGATCTTGACCGGACGCTGCAGCCAGGCTGCGCTCTGCGTCCGGTTGGGCAAGTTGCGATTCAAGGAGCTTAAAAAATCCGTACATCTGTTCGGCTTGCCGCCGGATATCCTCATTCTTGGATTCAAGCGCCAACTCCGCCCATTGCTTTGGAATTTTGAAATCGATTAAAACTTCCAGCAGGCTGGCTCCAGCCTCGCTTTCTCCGGATGATTTTTCCGGATCAGTATCCAAGGCTCTTTCCAGGATGTTTTGCATCGCGCCGAAAGCCGCCATCGGCACCCGCGGACCCCACTTAGACGACAGCCCGATCAATCCCGAAAGAAGAGCCGCATCTTCATTGACGGTGACATCCAATCGGCGGAACTCATAAAGGGAAAGAAGATTGACCAAAAGAGGCTCAACGCTCTCCACGCTTATTTTTGGGGCCACGGTATCAGCCACATAAAGAATCGCATCCCTTAGCTTCGCGGCTTCTTCATCGTTTAAATCTCCCTTGATGTCATAGTAGGCTTTCAGCGAGACGCTTTGGGAATACATCCTGAGCAACTGTAATTCCGTAATGTCACTGGATTGTCCGTAGCTTTGCCGCCAATCAAATAGAGTATTTTCAAGCGTAGGATCGGGGGCCGCGTCGCCGGAACCCGCGGTCAGCAAACCTCGCGTCCGTTCCGAGGCCGTTTGTCCGATTCTACGCGTAACCCTGGAATTGCGTATCGCGGGCCTCAGCAAACGATAAATTGTGTACCCTGCCGCCGGACCCACTATCAGCGGAATCAAGATCGGAGCGCCCAGCAGAGCGAATAAACCCGTGCCTATCACGGTAATCGCGACGCCGACGCCGATGCCTGTCCCGACATTGCCCGGCGTTCTGTTCGCGGCAGCGGCTCGGGTGAGAGCATAGGCGCTTCGATTAACTTTCGGCCTGGCCGGGACCTCCGGCGGTTTGTTTTCTTTGGGCGCAGGAGTTAAATCAGTGGATTGTTTTTGACTTTTTTCAGGCGCAGGGAGAGGGCCTGTCTCCTCATAAACCGGAAGAACAGGCCGGTATTGAAATTTTTCCAACGCATGCTGCGCCTGCGGCCTGAGTTCCGGAGAATAGGTTTGATTGGCGAAATATTTCAACTCATGGCGAAAGTCATCGATCTGTTCAAGACTAAAGGATGCGGGTTCTTTCTCAAACAGAAATTCGCTTGTCTTTAGAATGTTGGAATAGACCTTCTTTACGCTTTCGAATGTTTGAATAATATTGGGATTTTGGCGATTGTCAGATTCAGCGCAGGATTTAATCAGCGCCTTTAAGTCGCGAATTCCCTCAAGCAAAAGAAGCTGCGCATCGGGGAATTCGCCGCCCAAAGAAGGATTCCTATCGATGGCCGTGCTGAGCAAATGCCATAGCCGCAATCGTCCGGATAGCTGCAGGTATTGCCGACTGCCTTCTTTGGCTAAGGCGAATTCAGACGCGTTTATCCTGGCGATTTCGCGCCAATCGTCCTTAGTAAATGAAAATTTTTCAGAGGATTTTTCCTTATTCAAGAAGACTCGTAAAATTTCCGTTCCGAACGGTTTTTTCCCCCATCCATAGTTTTCATAAAGTTCGATGAAAATTTTAATGAGAGCGTTGCGCCTCTTCCTCTCGTCAACGCTTAAATATGTTGATTGATGAGCAAAGGTCACCGCCAGCAATTCACCCACAAGCTGTTTCATTTCGTGGGGCTCAAGATTATGTGAAGCTCGATCCAGCCACGCGATCATTTTCCCGGGGTCTTCGATATCCTTTAAATTGCCAAGCATATGCGTCTGCCATTCACGGTATTTATCGGAGAGCTTCTCCCCAGGCTTGAGCGTCAGTAAACTACCCAAGGCCAAAGGCAAACCGACCGCCAAAAGAGTTCCGAGCGTCCCCATTCCGCCGTCCGGCGAAGCCATGCCCATTAGAAAGGGTAGAAAAGCAAAAATCCCCCAAATCGCCATTGGGGGGATGGTCCCGGTTCTGGAGCTTAATTGTCCCGGCGGCGCCTTGTCCTGAACGTCTAGCGCCGGTTTTCTGATTTGAATGAAAAATTGAGGATGCCCGGCTTCAAGATCACCATAGCGGTCATAATCTTCCAAGGATTTCAAACTTACATTGTGTTCGCCGAATTTCTCTTTTAATTTGTTGACCAATCGTCCGAACCGTTCTTCAACCACAGGCTTCGCGATCCATAACTGATAAGCCACAAAAAATGAATCTCCCTGAGCGTAGAACAGCCCGCCCGGAGCCAAATGCCGGTCAATGGAATCAATAAAACGATCCATATCCGCGTCCGTCTCTAATCCGCCAAATTTAGGTGAATTGAGAATGACGCGTTGGGCAGGCTTAAGGTCGGCCGGAGGATTCAAAAAATCATAATTTTCCATGATGATGTTTTTGGATAATTCACCCGTTTGTTGCTTGGTTTCCAATAACTCCTTTAAGTCATCAAATTCTCCGGGCAGGTTGACGACTCGAAGCCGCATCGCCGGATACTCTTTGGCCAAACCGGCCGACCACTGGCGCTTAAGCAAAGCCAAACCGCCTAGATCAATCACCTCGTGGGCGCCGGCGAAAAAATCTTCGGCCCGCGCTACAGGAAAAACGGGGGCTGTTTCTACGCGTAAAGTGCCCTCGTTTTTCTTTGATAATCGGGCCAAACGCGCAATCCTTAAATCATGGCTTGGATGAAATGAAAATAACGTTCTGACTCTCTCCCATAAATACCGCCATGGACGCCAACGGGGATTAACCGCCATAAACGGCCGCCCGCGCAGCGCTGAAGCGGCTAGTTTTTCATCCGCTGAATCCTTGACAAAAAACTTCATTAACGGCTTTGGTCCCGGCGCCCCTGAAGCTGCAAACTGGTCCGCCTCGTATTCATGAATTTTCATAAATGCGAAAAAACCAAAAATCGATGCTGCCGCAAAGGGAATGCTGATCCATTCGGGAGCGCCCACGGCCCCAGCCGTCAAAGCCAGCATAATGGGCAAGGGCGCAAGAAATACCCCTGCAATCGAAGCCAAATTATCCTTGTGCTTGACGTGCCCCAACTCATGCCGGAGAATCGCCTCGATAATTTCCGGCTCTTGTTGGGCGACTTCAGCCGTCACAGTCACCGTGTAGTCTTTTGAAGAAAAACCCTCGACCATGGCGTTAACGGAGCCGGGTTGATCCAAGACAACAACCTGTTTGGGCGCGTCCAGACCGGTTTCTCGAGCAATGCGCCACGCAATGTCCCTAGTTTTATTTTCCAGGCCGGCGATGACTTGTTCAGGCAATTTCGGTGCCGGAGGCTTAGGAACCGGCGGCCGCCCCTTTAGCTCATCCCAGGTCTCTCGAAGAGACTCTCCGATCGTTTGATTTGAGGGGTTCCGGCGGGCATGATCCAAAAAGACTCCGGCCATGATTGAAATGCCGAACGACGTGAAACCGGCGAGTATCAATAGAGCCGGATTAAGAGAAGAAACATGAAGCATCACGCCGCCTGTGACAAGCGCGGCCCAATATAAAAACATCAACGAACGGCTCATCCAAGCCTTCGGCGCGGCAATGGGCCGTATATCGCCGGCTAATTGCCTGGTTATTTCATCATCGCTAAGCTGCGATTTTTTATTCTGATTGTCTCCGGCGCCGGTGCTCCGGCTCGCGAACGATAAAGAAAAACCGCCCGGACCACGCACGCTTGAATTCACGCTCGATGGCGGCATCGGCGTTTTAGACCCAGGCAATCTTGAAACCGCGAATCGCGCCAGGGCTTCGATGAAAAGTTCCGGATCAATACCGGAACCGCCGTTATCCACATGTTTGGCCCATCTGGGCAGGAAAAGCTCGGTGTGCGAAACGTCTTTAAGCTGAATATGAGGAACTCCCGGAAGCTGGGTATTAGCCGCGGCTACGGCACCGTCGGAAGGCTGCCCGGCATAATAATCCATAATGGCGGCAGGCGCTCTCCATACGCTGCGTCCCTTTGTAATCTCGCTGCCCACCGTGAGGATCGGAATGTTGATATCACCCCGGAAATGCTCAGCGATGAACATGCTGCGGCGCTCGGTGGAAAGGTCTTTCAACCCGGGGAAACGTTTGGCGAATTGCCGGATCGGCCATGAGGCGTCTTCCAAAATCAAATCAGCCATGGGCGTTCCATCCAGAGGCGCCTGAACGGGGATGACCATCGCCAGCTTGCCCTCGAGTTCCGGATAAAGAAGCGCGGCGGCCAGAACCTCCATCCCGCCCTTGCTATGCCCGATCAGCACCACGGGTTTATCCGAAGCCAAGACTTTATCCCGAAGCGCCTGGGCGTTGGCCTTGATGGATTTGACGGTTTTGATTTCCCATGGTTTTAAATCCCAGGCTGCCTCGGCATCAAGGCCCATGGCGCGCAGTCTCTGGATCGTGGGCTGAAGATAAAAGGGAATATGATCGCTCAAGTAACCCGGAACAATGATGTAGCGGTAAGACTTGAGCTTTTCATCAGGGAGAATTTCCGGTGTCTCGGGGACCGGCTCCATTGTTCGTTCAAGCCGTTTGTACAGCCGCATGAAGCCGGGCGTCACGTCGACGGGCTCATCTTCTTTGGCCGAATGACGATTTTTTGAAAACCGATTTTTCCGGCTGGGGCCGATTAAAATCCTCATCAGAAGGTTGCGGATTCCCTTCCAGCCCATGGCTGCGACCGGCCACGCTAAAATGCCCAACCCCACAACACCATGAGCTAAAGAAGTCCCCATCGTGCCTGCGCCTGACAAGGACAGCATCCCCAAGAGGCCCAAGCCCAGCACAAGAAGATTGGCCAAGCCATGAGTTGCCCAGGCAGTTTTAAGTCCCTTGCGCATGAAAACCAAACCCAAAATAATGCCGCCCGCCAGACGAACAAAAAAATAGCCTTGCCCATGGATTAAGGCGAACAACAAACTGCTGATTAATAAAGCCCCCGCCATCGACGCCTTTTTCCAGGCCGGACTTTTGCCTTCAGCAGCCTTGCTGAACTTATCTTGCAGCAGGCGCTGAAAACCGGCCCGCACCAATATCTCTTCGAGCAACGGCCCTAAAATTCCGACTTCAAGGGCAAAAATGATCAATACCGGCCAAGGCGGAAGAAGGCCGGAGTCATTTTCTAAAGGAAGGTTCCCAAGCAAAGGACCGCCAAAAACATTATTTTCAAAAGCGGCCAAGGGAAAACTGGAGAGAACAAGTAAAACTGCGGCTAACAGCGCCACGCCGATGGCTTTTTTCGGGAATCGGCCCATCGTCTTTCCATCCGCGCTTGGCGTCTTTGTCGAGGGTGCTTCCAATTTTTTCCATACATACCTTAATCCGTACGGCAAGCCGAAAACAAGAAGAACAATGGTGGAAAAAGCATCTACATAAGAACCTTCAAGCAAAGAGTTGTAAACGCCTAAGCCAAAGGAGATAAGGTAAAGAAACGACAAACCAAGGATGACACTGACATGAATCAGGGTACGCCGGCGAATTTGGAGTTTCGGCGGAGAACGAGAGCCGTGATCGCGGCCCAGGAAACTCTCGCCCACGGGAACCGCCGCCTCCTTGACGTTTGCGGGGCCTGATTGCTTTCCTAATTTCGCCTGATGCTCCATCGCAAAAGAAGCCGTCAATAATCCCGATTCTTCAAGATTTGAATAAAAACTATAGCCGTCCTTGCCGTGCTGCTTACGCCAATAAAGAGCCTGGTCGGTTTTATGCGTGACTTCTGCGGCTAATTGCGACACCAATTCCTCAACCTGGTATTTTGAAAGCGTTTTAATCTGATCGCCCGATGGGATCGGCACGTCCGTTTTCATCACGTCGCCGGAAACAGTCGCCAGGCCCATGCTGGCGCGCACGGGCACGGCTTCCTTGTTACCCATGATCAGCGTGATATTTTGTATGGCTTGAAGCAATCGCTCGGCAACCGGCCGGGCCGCCGCCGCATCTGTTTTAGGCAGTAAAATCGCCAGCTCTTCTCCACCCCAGCGCGCAACGAAGTCGCCGTCGCGTAAATTCTTGCTGATTGTTTCAGCGATCGTTTTAAGCGCCAAATCACCAGTATCGTGTCCATAGGTATCGTTGATTTTTTTGAAATTATCCAAATCCACCATAACAACGGTAAAGTCTTCGTCATGACGCAGGGCGCGGCTGGCAGCTTTATTGAGTTCCGCGTCCCAATAGCGCCGGGTGGCCAGTCCGGTCAGATGATCTTTGAAAGCCAATTCTTTCAATTCGGTGTTTTCTTTGCGAAGCCTGTCATTCTGCACCAATAATCGGGTTGCAAGAACAGCCAGGCCTCCCATAACCAAAATGATCAAAATGTCGATGCCCGGAACGCCGGAGAAAAACCCCAAAGAACCGATAAGCCCATGCGAAATCCCCATGATCTCGGCCAGGGCAAAAAAGCCGCCTAATACAACCGCAGATGCAATGATCAATAACATGGCTCCCGGAGTGGCAAAACCGCGCTGCGACCCACGAACATATAAATCGTTTGGAATACTTTTATTATGAAGGGACGGATGGGCCGTGGCTTCGTCATAAATGTAACTGTCGCCCAGTTGAACGTGAGTCATAACGGCATAGGAATAAGACAAGCGGCCGGATTGCGAGGGGCTCTCTTCAGGAGGCGAATTGTTTTTGGTCTTGGCGGCAATCAACCGATTGCCGGCCAGCAGCGAATCCAATTCTTGAAGCAAAACCCGAGCCTCTTCGGCTGATCGCGTATAAGCGGAAATGATGTTGACTTCTTGTCCGGCATCATCCTTTGTTTGACGTTCAAAATCTTTGCCGCGCACAAGCTGGTGATCAATCCCCTTTTCTCTAAGGTATCCGGTCGCTGTTTTGGCCACCGCAGATGCTTGGGCTCTATTGGCGCTGACATGGATCATCCAGCCTTCCTTGGGTCTTTGAAAGTCAAAATTGCCGTACTCAATAAAACCGGTATTTGTCTCCAAGATTCCTGTTTTTAAATAAGACCGGTTGCCGTCCTTGCTTTGCCGGTGACCCATGGGGCCGTTGACTAAACGATCCGTGAATTCTGCGTAAGTTTCCAAACCCGCAATTGTTTCGCTTTTGTGGTATTCATCGGGCGTATAAAGCCCGTAAACCTGCTTTAAGCCGGATAATTCCCTTAGAATCTGTGCAGAAGCGCGGATTTTAATGCGCCCGATGGAGGCATCGTTCACTTGGAATGCATCGCCGAAGCGATTTTTGAGTCCACCCAGGAAGCCATTGAGATACTCTTCGAATTTTCTTTGCTTCATTTCATGGGTCATCCCGGTCAACGATTGAATTTGTTCGGGAGTCAAAAATACGTCCAGGGTCATCACGGCTTCGAGCATGTCTTGGGGTTGGGCTTTGGATAGTTGGGCTTTTAAGGCGGGAGCGATCTTGCGTTCATCGGTTTTTGGCCCGGTGATCGGAGGCCCGAAGAGATGCCCTTCTTTGACAAGAGCGATCGGCCAAAACCGGACCGGAAGCTCGACGGTTTTTTGAAGCGGCAGTCCATTGTTAATGGCCGCGTCCATGTTGGCAGCCCGGGAATAAGGTTTGAATTTCATCCACCAGCCGACCAGTTTGCCCCAGAAATTGTCGCGAACAGGGGAATTAAAGTAGTACCCATCGGGTTTCAAATATTGGCTTAAGTTTTTAATCGCTGCTTGAGGGTCCACGTACTCAAGCAGGCCGCCGGTGATAATCAAGTCGAATTTTTCTCCGATCAATGAGGGGATGGTTTGATTGATATCTGCCTCGAAAACCCTGCTCCTGCGAGCCATGCCGTCACGCTCAAGATTAGCCTTCATTCTTTCGGTCATTTCCTTATTAATATCAAAGGATACAATGCGCGCATTAGGGAACCGTTTTAAAGCGGCCATAGTATAAAGGCCGGTGCCCGCCCCGGCGTCCAAAATTTTAATCGGCCGGTCCGTCGGCATCGGAATTTGGCGCATGAAATAATCCGCCGCTCGCTTGTAACCGCCCAGCCAAAGGCCGAAATCGTAAAATTTTGACCACCACGAATAAAATTTCTTCACGCGTTCATTTTTTCCCATAGATTTTTTTGCGCCTCCTCCCAAGACCGTCATGCCGACGGCCATGGCCAAAAGACTGACCAGAGCCCATTGCGGCTCGCCCGCAGCGGCGAAAACAGCAGGTAAGGCGAAACCGTAAACCTTTTTACCGACCGATGAGGCTTGTCCGCCACCCTGCGTTTTTTCTTCCGTTCCTTCCCCCTCATCAGGAGCGACGCGAACATGCGCCGTATCTTTGCTTGACTCTACAGGCGCAGTTTCAGGCAATTTAAGCGGTTGCATGGCCCCTCCGCTGCGCGCCGCCGCCAATTCTCTTTCCAATTTTTCCATGGCGTCCCTGTATTCAGGGTCGCTTTCCAGCAATAAGGCCTTTCTTGCCTTATCGATTTGCCGTTTCTTTGATCGATATTTATTCCAACTTACAGAAACAACCGCCCCCGACAACAGCAACATAAGCACGGCATAAAGACCCTCAAGCGCGACAACTCCGACGCCTCCGATGACTAATGCGGTTATAGAAATAAAAAAGGCTTTCCAAAACTCATCCCGTTGGGATCGATTGACTAAACTTATGATTTCACCAGCACTTTTATCGCCGATGGATAGAAGTGCAGTTCCGGGTGAGCCAAAGCGTCCGGCATATTCCAAATCCGCTATTCTCTCAAGCAAAGCTTCCGCGTATTGAAATGTCGAGCGGTCTCCATAACGCTGTTTTTTTAGCCGATTAAGTTGAGTTTTAAGTCTCGTTACATAAGACTTCCAGTCGGCAGATTGCCTGCTCAGGGAAATATCCAGCGAAGGCAGCAAAGACAACAAGGTTTTTTTGACATCCTCCAGCCGCTCCTTAACAAGAGGGCATCCTCCCCATTTCCCCCTGAAAGTATCGAGCATGACTTGCAAGCGTTCCAAACTGCCGAACAGATAAGCAGGCGACTGAGGAATCCGCTCGATCAGATCAGGATCTGCCTTCAACATATTAAGAACCTCAATTTGGGGTCCGAAGTAAGCGGGAAAAACCCAGTAAGAATAGGATGACGGCGAATTATGATCATCGACTTCATAGATTTCCTTCCAGCTTGCTTTTGTCCATTTGAAACCTTTCTTCGAAAATAAAACCTGAATCAATTCTTTAAGGATTTCGATCTCATGAGTTTGACTTCCCCAGCCATGGGAAGTATAGAGTTCGATGAATTCTTTAGTCGCTTTCCGGCGTTTCTGCGCAAGCGTTTTAAAATCTGAATTAGGAAAAATAAATGATAGTTCCGCATCTAAAGAAACTTGCATCAATTTGCCGGCCAATTTCTTCATTTCCTCCGGCGTCAATTCTTTATTCGCCCGAGCGAGGACCGTCTGAAAATAAGCGCTATTTTTCCAGGCGTAGAGCGCTTCTTTTTCCAAATTCTGATAAGCCACGCTGGGTTTGCTTTGCGATGAAGCATCGGAATCCTCGCGTCCGTCGCCGATAACCGCCATGCCCGCAAGAAAAATCCCCATGCTCAAAAGCCCCCACACCGGCTCGTTCATGGCGAAAAGTAGGGCGGGCAAAGCCAGGCTCAAAACCTTGCTTCCCTGTCCCGAGTTTGCGGATGGTGAAAAATCAACAAGTTTACCGCTGGCAGCGCCGACGGCAAAATAAGCCGTCCTAACTTTTCTCATGGCAGGTTCGTAGATAACAACAAGGTATTTGGTCGTAACCGATCTTCCCGTTACCCAGTCCTTGTAACGGATTTCTTCTAGGCCGAGGTCCAATTCAGAAATAGGGCGATAAATCTTTCGGCTTCCGTCTTCTTGGATTTCCCCGCGGGTCGTGTCGCGGATGGCCGCCAATAGATCGGCAGGCTCAAGATGCCGGCCTATTTCAGGATGCCCGTTTCCTCGTTCGGCTGATTTGGACCGGGGAGCGCCCATGAGAATATGGCTCCAATCACCGGGAGACATCGAAACCATCCCTTGGCATCCGGGGCAATCGGTTTCCCCCCGCCAGTCTTGATAAATATATTCGTCCGACCAACCCGGTCCGACGATCAAATTTTTTCTTTTAAGTTCAGGGAAAGTCCACTTTTCAAACTCAGTGAGATGGCGGGCGACCTTTTTAAGATAAATCCGGACAGCGCCCTGATCATTCGCGGGTACCGATGTTTTTCTCGGGCCGGAAGCGTTCTGCGGCGCAGGGGTCTCTGCAAATTCCGCTTTTGTCCTTGGAGTCTCCGACACGATCTGCTCATCGGCTGCAGCTTCGGATTCGGAAATCTGCTCTTGAGCAACCCTGCCTTTGAGAAACTCCTCTTTAATCTTCGCCAAATCAGGCGCATTAACGAATGTATCGGAAAATGTCCTTTTGATCATGTCCAAATCAATGGCCTGGTCATAGACAACGCTGATCGCGGACTGATCCGAATTCCGGCGAATCGAAGTTTGGCCGTATGGTTGAAGCTCAATACGATTGGACTGCCACTCTTGAGAATCAAAAGCGTCTGTGTCGCGACGGAGCGACTCCAGTGTTTCCAGAGCAGGCTGAGCGTTCGCCTCATCGGCAAAATTAGCGTATTGGACAATGTAATTGTCCGTTACAAGGACGTTCAATCCGGTCAATCCCAAAGCTGATTTGCGCGCCTGAAGTTCTTGCAAGTAAAGCTCGACGCCGATTAAATAATCCTCAAGAGATACGCCCTGACGGCGTAAATGCAGAGTGAAATGCGATGCTCCTTTCTGCCAGTCGGCATCAAGAGAGCTCAAATCATAGGCGTGATTGGACTCGGTCTTGCCTTGAAAAACCTCCGGGACGACGCTTTGGGAGCGATTGCCGGATTCTCCGGTCGTATCGAAATAGTCTCCATGAAGAGGGCCATAAACCTGCCCGTGCGGAGTCTCGCGAATGGCCTGGTAGGCCGGCTGGCTCTGATAGCTGACCAAAGCGATCTCAGCCGGAATGACGAAGGTGGCGCCGTTACGCGAAACCGCTCTTGGCTGATTGGTGAGAACCGGTTGATAAGAATGCAACCCGCGTCCTATCCCCGTTTTGATGGTAGCCCCGACAAAGACGCCATCAATGCTTTGATCGAATTGTTCCTGGGCAATGCCGGGTTTAATCCAACCCAGCCAAAAACGGTGATAGAGAGGACTGGGTTCACGCTGAGTTTCATAGGCAGCGGAAATGCTCTTTCGCTGGGCGACCCAGCGGTCAAATTGAGAACCAAAACCAATGAATTCGATGGTGACGCTATCAGATTCAGCGTCAACACTGAAGACCATGTGAACGTTCTTGATAACGCTCAAACGTCTGAAGCCGGTCTCGGGGATCTCAGTGGTGTTTGTATAGGGATTTTGCCGGATGGCCTTGCGCGCTTGGTCAAGCGCCTGCTTGAATTCTTTGTTCTTGGAAATAACTTCTTTATATTGATCAAAAATACCCGGGGCAAAATGCTCCTCAAGATTAAGCGACGCAGCTTCAGCCCATTGCTCTCGATCATCCTGGGATGATAATGACTCCGCAGCAAGTTTCGGTTCAGCTCTTGTCGAGGAAGCCGGGGGTTGATCGACCGGGGGCGCCTGCTCTTTTTTCTCTTGGGTATTGGGATATTTCTGATATAGAGTCCCAATGGAGCGATCAGCGACAGCGCGAACCTGCGGATCGCCGTCTTCTTCGGAAAGTTTTTTAAGAAGCGGCATGGATTCCTCATCGCCGATTTCGCTTAAAACATTCGCGGCGGCTTCGCGCACGGAGGCATAAACTTGCTTAAGCGCCTTATGCAAAATTTCCCTGACTTGCGAGACGCTGTCAGGATTCTCCAGAGCAAAATCAGCAAGCTCTCCAATCGCCTCCTCGCGCACAATGGATTCGGGATCAATAAGTTTGTTCTTGATCTTGGATAAAGTCGGGGCCGCGGCAACCTCTCTAGGAGAAAACCGGCTATGATCGGCTGCCATAAAAAGTTTTTTCATGGGCCCCCTATTTCCTTGAGAAGCCCAAACTGCAGGCCGGGCATTCGCAACGGTTTCAGGAGAGCTCCTTATCGGCCCCTTGTTTCCCTGAGAAACGATGGCGATGACTCCATTCTGCTCACTAACCGCAACGGCCGTATCTTCGCCTTGCTCGGATTGGGCACTTTGGCCTTGCGCTTGTTCCCACGGCGCCTCCATCAGAATTCGCTGGGCCAGAGTTTCGAGATATTGGTCTTCTTGATTGCCGATAAGCTTATCCAGGGCGTAAATTACTTTGTTCCAAAAATATTTATTATCTTTTTGTTCGGTTAAAGAACGATTCAGCCAATCCACAAGAAGAGCCTTGGCATCGACATCTTCCAGGGCTTGATTAATGAGAGCGTCGAGCCCGGCTTCGTAAGTTTCTTGATCTTGGCTGCGGAAGGCGATTTTAGCGATCAGGTTGAGGGCGGCGTGGCGGACTTCTTTATTGGCCGTATCCATCATGGCAACGGTTTTGTTTAAAACAACTTTATCCAGTTTGGGTAAACGGCTGAACATCCCAAGAAGTTTAAGCTTGGCTGAGTCATCCAGAATAACGGCCATGCCCACCATCATCCCAAGCATACTGAGGAGTCCCCAAGTTGGATCAAAAACAGAAATAATTGCAGGCAAAGCGATGCTGTAAATTTTGGCTCCTCGATTAGCGGCGACCGCGTTTTGGTGACCCAATTCGTCAGCAAGGAATCGCCCGAAGCGGCCTTCTTTAGCGGCCCAGGCAGCGAAATCTTTTCTGAGTTGAATATTCGCTTTCGTATTCTTAATCAGAAAGTCCGCCGCATCCTCAGCGACATGCTGAGCGATCAATTTTGGCAGATTCTCGCCCTTGAGCTCGTCATCGACATAGCTATCCAATTGCTGACCGAGTTGACCTTTAAATTCCTCGATAATTTTTTGTTCGCTCGGGCTTCTGTTTTTGGAAAATTCATTAATCGCCAACGCGGTCTTGGCGATATCAGCGACAACTTTAGAATCTAAATAAAGAAGCCGCGGCCAATGCGCCAGCAAATCATGCTCGTCCCTCATCGGATAAAGCCCTTTGGAGAGCCAGGTAAACCATTGATCGGGCTCAAGAAAGGAATCTTTTGAAACCCATTGATTGAAAACCAATTGGAAACCGCTTTGCTCAAAAGTAGTTTCGGCAAAAACGGACGGGGGCGGCAGGCGAAGGCTCATCAAGTCTTCGGGTTGCTCATAATCCGGGAACAACAAACTTAATTCTTCACGAAGCTCTTCGGCGCGCCTGTGACCGTAAGCCGTGTCCTTTAATTTAATAATGGCGCCGCCATCCTCCAAGCCGCGCGTGCCTTCCTGATCAAACCAATCTTCATTCGACTTAAGATAAATACCCCAATCAGCCGGAATAAATTGGGGTTCTTTTTTAAACGGATTGCGCATAACCATCATGCCGATCAGAATTCCACCCAAGCTCAGCATCCCCCACAAAGGTTCATTCAGGGCGAAGAGGAGCGCGGGCAGGGCCACAGAAAGCAACCTGCCCGAGTCTGAGCCGGACCCCTTGGCAAGTCCTGCGCGAATAGAGACGACCTCCGGCATGCGAGCAATTTCTGTTAACGTCAATGCGTTGACATCGGCAAATACAATGCCGGGTCCACTGAGTTCGGTGCGCACTTTGACATAATTTTTAAACCGTCTGTTAATCTTTTTGATAAACCGGCTCGTTTCATTGCCGCCTTCGGGACCGTCTAATTTCAGTTGAATCTTTACCGGGACAGGTCTGTCGCCCGTCAGCGCCGCTTCAAGTTCTTTTTTAACCTCGCGGGACATTTTTTGTTCGGGAGTTTTCTCATCGTTAGGGCGCGCTGTTTTCCGAATCGATTGCTTGCCCTTCTTTTTAGGAAGGGCCGTTTCAGTGTCATGAGCTTCTTCTGCCGGAACCTGGGCTGAAGCGTCGGTATTGACAATAGCGGGAGTGACGGCAGGATCTGTAGATGGAGCTTCATTCGCAGCCGCAGACACATTGGCTGCCGGAGGAACTATTTTGACTTTGCCTGATGCCTTCTTAGTCTTGGCTTTTCTGGATGTTTTGGATTTAGGTTGAGTTGTTGCAGGGGCAATTCCTTGAACTGCCTGATTAACACTAACCTGAGCGCCTGACGCGGAAGCATCGGTTGCCGTGAACGTTGTTTTAGCTTTGGGTTTGGCCGATGGTTTTTTCCCCGATGTCTTCTTCGCCTTTGATTTCTTCGATGATTTGGCTTTGGATTTTGCTTTGGCCGCTGATCGGGCGGCAGGCTTTTGTCCGTCATTGCGAGGAGCCTCGGGCGAGGAAGCAATCTCATCGGAGGAGTTATCGCTTTCTTGAGGTTGCTTCGCTTTGCTCGCAA
>JACPAN010000012.1 GCA_016180815.1 Elusimicrobiota bacterium | reverse complement strand
GTAATCATTGCATTTGCCGCTCAATGCCCCAAAGTTTGTTGTGTCACAGGCTTCTCCGGAATCAATTCGCATATTCCCGCAAAGTGGTGCTTTTTTGCAATCTGATGTGTCAAGCCTGCAATTGCTGGCGCATTTTAAGTTGCCGTCATTGAAATCAACGCTGTAATTAGCGCATTTGCCGCTGTTTGGCACAAATGTCGAACTGTCGCAGCTTTCACCAACGTCAATTACAGAATTTCCGCATTTTGCTTTTTCAGTGCATGATGAAGTGTCTAATTCGCATTTTGAAGTGCATTTTAATGCGCCTCCTGCAAAAGTGCTGTAATTTGTGCAGCTGGTTATTTTTCCAAACAAGTTTCCGGGTCCAATTCAGCCAAACGGCCGGGCGGCATGGAAGCCAGAGCGCAAAATCCGGCCAACTCCCGGGCCTCGATGCCGGCGTGAAAACTCAGGGTTTCAAGACCCAAAAAACGAAACAGCGTTTCAATCGCTTCAGGCGCACGGGCCAGTTCCACGACGTCTCCGTTGTGCACGAGCCAGCGCTGATTCATCCAGGCCAGAATAATCGAGCCGTCCGGACTCGAGTCCAAGAGTTCTTTAAGCTCCTGATTGACCTTGGCCAAACCCTCGACGCAAATGGGATGCTTCGCGGGATAAAGCACGAAAAGTTTGGCCGCGGCGCCCAAGGATTTAAAAAATTCCTCAGCCAGAATTTTAAACGACGCCTGATGCGCCGTAGCGGGATGACCGTTGATATTCATACAGGCACGCTCCTTTGGCGCTGCCGGGCCAAAATCGCCAATCCCTCTTCGATGGCCGCATTGGCGGGATCAAGCTCTTTGGCCCGATTCAGCTCCTCAACGCTGCGGTCTAAGAGTTTCTTCTGGGCATAAACGAGGCTTAAAATCACATGCGCCCGGCTCTCCTGGGGGTTGATGTCCAACGCCTTCGCGCAGGCGGTTTCAGCCTGATCGTTATGCCCCAGGCCGACCAGGGCCCAGGCTAAATTGCAATAAGCCAGGCTGTGGCGCGGATTGATCTCAATAGCGCGGCGCAAGCAATCGGCCGCCTCCTCCCAGCGGTGTTTCTCGTTTAAAACGACGCCCAAATCATTATAGGCGCCGCCTAGGCAAGGATTGATGGCCAGGGCTCTATAAATGAGAGGGTTGTCCGGATCATAACCCAAGGACCGCCAATATTCATAACAATTTTCAGCGTCATCGGGATTGATCTCAAAAGCGAATCGGGCCTCCTGGCGGCGGCGCTGGGCATCGGCTTTAGGGCCGCGCCGCAACGCCAAGGCCATGGCCCGATGCGGCTCAGCCAGTGAGGGTGAAACCTGCAACGCCCGCTCGGCGCTCTGATAGGCGTATTCATAGCACTGCCGCGCCGAATCCGCGTGTCCGGCGAATTCCAAATAATAGCCCCAATAGGCGTAGGTCTCCGCCATAGCGGCCCAAGCCAAGACGAATCGAGCGTCCTGCTTGACGGCTTCGCGAAAATACCCCATGGCTTCCTGATAACCCTGGGATGTAAACAGCAGCAGCTTTTGGCGGCCCAGCCAATAGAGCTTGTACAGAGGCAACTCCTTGGCATCGATGCCCGGGGCATGAGGCATGTCGTGACCGTTCCCGATCGGATCTCCGTTTTTAATATTCATTTTATTCCCCCAAAATTATGTCCAACGCTTCATCCATGGAAGTTAATCCCTCCCCGACTGCGGCGAGCGCCGCGCTGCGCAACGTGGTCATGCCTTCCCTGACGGCCAATTTCGTGACTTTGTCCAACCCTGCCGACGTCAAAATCGCCTCGCGCATCGCCCCCGAAGACACGGGCATCACCTCAAAAACCGGGAATCTCCCGCTGAAGCCGGTCTTATGGCAGCGGTTGCAGCCGGTCGCAACGTAAACCTGTTTTAAACGATCGGGTTCATCGCCGCTTAAAAATTTGCGATCGTCGCCGCCCAATTCGCTTGCCTTCTTGCAGTGAGGGCACAGCCGCCTCAGCAGGCGCTGAGCCATCACCATGCGCAGGCTGGCCGCCAACAGAAAAGGCGCCAGCCCCATATGCGTCAGCCTGGTCACAGCCGCGGCCGCGGAGTTGGTGTGCAGGGTGGATAAAACCAGATGCCCGGTGACGGAGGCTTTGACCGCGATTTCCGCGGTTTCCAAATCGCGGATTTCGCCGACAAGCATGATGTCCGGGTCCTGCCTTAGGAATGAACGCAAGACGGATTCAAAGGTCAGATGGATATGCGGGTTGATCTGCACCTGGGAAATGCCCGGCAATTGGTACTCCACGGGGTCTTCAACCGTCATGATATTGACGTCCGTATTGTTCAAATGAGCGAGCACGGTATAAAGCGTCGTGGTTTTGCCGCTGCCCGTCGGCCCGGTGACCAGGATCAAACCGTGCGGGGAGCCGGCCGCCTGTTCGATGGCGGCCTGGTCGCGTCCGTTTAAACCCAAGTCCCGAACTTTGCCTTTTAATTTGCTCTGCCCGAGGATGCGCATGACGATTTTTTCTCCGTAAACACAGGGCAAGGTGCTGACGCGAAACTCGATTTTGCGGTCTCTCATCACGACATTGAAGCGCCCGTCCTGGGGCAGCCGCCGCTCCGTGATGGACAAATCCGCCATGATTTTAATCCGGGCCGCCAACTGCGCATGAAGCGCGGGCGGGAAGGTGCGCAGCACCTGAAGCGAACCGTCCAGGCGCACGCGGACAACAAGCTCTTTTTCCTGAGGTTCGACGTGGATATCCGACGCTTTCATGTCAACGGCGCGGATTAAAATTTGATTGACGACTTTGATGATGGGCGAAGCGCTGGAGAGCGCTTCCAACTGCAAGGCCTCATGAGCCTCCTGCGCCTTCTGCTGCTCCTTCCTGGTTTCCACCAATTGCAGAATCGCCTGGTCGTCGTCCGGCAAAAAGTCGGGCTCCATGGGAAAAGCCGGCGCCTGGGGCTCGATCGATTCTGCCGATGCCGGCTCCGGGGCTTCCGGCTCCGGAACCTGATCGGACGGCGGTTCCATCACGGCGCCGGCCATCTGAGGGCCCGCCGTCTCCGAGGCGTTTGATTGATGCCTTAAAGGATCGGGGGAAGCGGGCGGCCGGACGCTTTGCTGCGGCGGCAGGGGCGGGACTTCACTTGCCTGCCCTGAGCGATGACTGTCTTGAACCCGCCCAATGGAGTCATTGCCAGCGGCCGTTGGCTCATGAGGCTGGGCAGGCGTTCCCAAAACCTTGGCGACGGCGTCTAAAATCGTTTGATTAGGAATGGGTTTTTCCAAAAAATCAACAACGTCCATGGACGTCACGTCCCTAAGATGCCGGCGGTGCGTATAGCCGGTGAACATAATGATCGGGATCTTGCTTGTCTCGGGACGACTCTTGAGCTCCCTGATGAGCTCGTAGCCGTTTAATTGCGGCATATTGTAATCCACCAGCATTAAATGGGGATGTTTCTCCACCGCCAACTTCAATGCCTGGCGGCCGTCCATGGCGGCCACGACACGATAGGATTGGCGCTCCAAAAGGTATTTGAGCAGGCTTTGATAATCGCGGTTATCATCGGCGACAAGCACGGTCATCGGCTCCTGCGAATCATGCTCTTTATTCATCGCAACCCTCCCCCGGCAACGGTTTCGCCGCTGAATACTGTTAGGGACCCTACCATCATAAAGCAGTTTCGCCTAAAAAATGGTCTTGTCTGGGTAAAGGTTTTGTAGCGTTTTTATGAAGGGTGGAGCGGTCTAATTCACGTCGGCGTGCTTGCCGTTTTTCCTGCCGTTGCCGTTTTTCGTCGAACGTTCGCCGCCCTTCTCGGGCTGCGGAGTCAAATCCACGGCGACCGCCGCTTTGCACACGAATGTCTTGCCCATAATCAGGCGGCGTCCAAGGTCTTCGAGTTCCTGAAGGGCGAATTTTGGAACGTTATTGCGGTCCAAAATATTCAAGCACGTGGTCACGAATTGCCAGGAAGGAACGCGTTCGCCGTGCTCAATATAGGAAAGCCAGGCGGGTGAGGACTTAATGAGCCGGGAAAATCCGGTGACGCTTAAATTGGCGTACTCCCGAAGAGAGCGCAACGTAAAACCATAGCGCTTGGCGAGCCCCCCAACCTGGTTGTTTCCCATCATCTCCCCCATAAGCTTAAAGCTTATAAAAAATACCAGCGAATAAAAAAATTTGCAATGGGTGTTTTCTCACAACTTGGGCGGTCGTGATTAGAAATCGACGGTTTTAATTTTGATTTAATGAAGTCGATACTTTTTTGGAGGTTATCATCATGGAAAATGTTTACATCGTCGCCGCCGCCCGAACGCCGATCGGCGGATTCAACGGCGCGCTCGCCATGAGCTCCGCGCCCAAACTCGGCGCCGCCGCGATCAAAGAAGCTTTGAACCGCTCGGGCTTAAAACCCGAGGACATCGCCGAAGTCATCATGGGTAATGTGATTTCTTGCGGCATCGGACAGGCGCCGGCGCGCCAAGCCGCCATTTATTCGGGGCTGCCGCCGAGCGTCGGCGCTTTGACGGTCAATAAGGTTTGCGGTTCGGGATTAAAAGCCGTGACGTTGGGTTATCAAATGATCCGCGCCGGCGACGCCAAGGCCATGGTGTCGGGCGGCATGGAAAATATGAGTCAAGCCCCCTACCTCTTAGAAAAAGCCCGCACCGGTTATCGCTTCGGCCACGGGCAATTGATCGACGCCAATATAAAGGATGGATTGTGGGACCCCTACGATAATATCCACATGGGCAACTGCGCCGAGGCTTGCGCGGAAAAGCACGAGGTCACCCGCGAAGCGCAAGATGAATTCGCCATTTCATCTTACAAGAAAGCCCAAGAGGCTCAGGCCAAAGGCAGCTTCAAAGATGAGATCGTGCCCGTGGACGGCATCAACGAAGATGAGGAGCCCAAAAAATCGAATTTCGACAAGTTCCCGAAATTAAAACCGGTGTTCAAAGCTAACGGTACGGTGACGCCGGCCAATGCCTCCAAATTAAACGATGGGGGCGCAGCTGTGGTCTTAGCGAGCGAAAGCATGGTTAAAGAACGCAATCTAAAGCCTCTGGCCAAAATCCTGGGCTGGGCCCAGCACAGTCAGGAACCGATCTGGTTTACGACCGCGCCTGCGGGCGCGCTGCAGAACCTGAGCAAAAAAACCGGCATGGGGCTCGATGAATTCGATCTATTTGAAATCAACGAAGCCTTTGCCGTGGTCTCGTTGGCGTGCATGAAGCTCTTAAACCTGCCTCAGGAAAAAATCAATGTCAACGGCGGGGCCGTGGCCCTGGGGCATCCCATCGGAGCCAGCGGAACCAGAATTTTGGTAACCCTCATCAACGCCTTGAAGCAAAGAAATCTCAAACGCGGCGCCGCGGCCATTTGCCTGGGCGGCGGCGAAGCCGTGAGCGTGGGCATCGAGATTCTTAACTAAATCTAAAATTTCAGATTTGAAATTTTAGATTTAAAAAAGTGGCCAGCTACAAACGCTTTGAAGAACTGCCGGCCTGGAAAGAGGCGATTGATCTGGCGCTTCACGTTTATCAATTGACTGAAAAAGAACCGCTGTTTAAAACAAAAGCGGGACTCAAAAACCAATTGGAACGGGCGGCTTTATCCGTCTCCAATAATATCGCCGAGGGCTTTGAGCGCGGAACAACAAACGAGCTGCTTTCATTTCTTTACATAGCCCGCGGCTCGGCCGGCGAGGTTCGCTCCATGCTCTGCCTCATTGAGAAACTCGAACTTGCTCAAAATTTCAAATCTGAAATTTCAAATCTGAAATTCAAAGTCGAAGCCATTTCACGGCAATTGCGGGCTTGGGCGGACAGCCTGCAAAATTCCGGCATCCGCGGCCAGCGCCACTTCAATGAAAATACGCGCCTTCGCCTGGACAGAGAAAAATCCGGGCAAATCCTGCAAGCCGAGATTGACGTGCGGCTCAAAGAAGCCGGCTTCGAGCGGTCATCTCAAATTTGAAATCTCAAATTTCAAATCCTGTCTACATCTTAACCGGTGCGCGAACCCCTTTTGCGGCCTGGGCTTCGGGCAAAACAGGCGCGGGCCAAGCCGGAGGCGCGCTCAAACCCTATGATCCTTTCGACCTGGGAGCCGCGGCTTTAAAAGGCGCTCTGGAGAAATCCGGCCTCGAACCTCAACGCTTGGATCGCGTGGTTTTCGGCAATATGTACCATGTGGGCGCGCATGCGTGCTACGGCGGCCGCTATGTGGCGCTGCGCGCCGGAGTTCCCCCGGAAATTCCGGCCTTAACCACCAATATGGCCTGCGGCGCGGGCCTTCATGCCGTTTTGGAAGCGGCCCAAGACGTGGCCGGCGGTGAAGCCGCTCTGATCGCGGCCGCCGGAGCGGATAATATCAGCTTGGTGCCCCGGCGGGAAATTTTCGTCCCCTCTTTTAAAGATTTAGGCTGCGGCCGCGCCATCAGCAAAACAGCGGATGAATTGGCCGGTGAGTTCAACATCAGCCGCGAGGCGCAGGATCAATGGGCTTTAAGAAGCCACGCGCGCGCGGGCCTGGCCCGGCGACAGGGACGCCTCGGCGATGAGATTACGCCGGTGGGCGCCACAACACAAGACGACAATATGCTCGATGAACCGAATTTGAATTATTTTGCGCAGTCGCGCCCATTCGGCGACATCGGAAGCGTGACCCCGGCCAACACCCACGGCTTAGTCGACGGCGGCTCGGCTTTAATCCTGGCCGATGAAAAAACGACGCACGCTTGGGGCAAAAAACCCTTGGGCCGCATTCTGGCCGGAGCGTTCGCGGCAACGACGCCTGAGCGCATGGCCTGGGCCTCGGTGCCCGCGATCCGCGCCGCGCTCAAGCGCGCAGGTTTGACCATCGAACAAATCGATCTTTTTGAAATCAATGAAACCTTCGCCGCGCAGACCTTGATCGATATCCGGGAATTGGACATCCCTGAAGACAAAGTCAATGTCAACGGCGGTTCCATCGCCCTGGGGCATCCCTTCGGTGGCACGGGCGGGCGTTTGGTCCTGGGGCTCCTGCTTGAGCTGGGCAGGCGCGGTTTAAAACGAGGCGCCGCTTCCATCTGCGTGGGCGGCGGGCAGGGCGTGGCCATAGTTGTGGAACGCGCCTAATTTTTGAGAGGATAGGACGATGACCGAAAAAAAACTGCATCGCTGCGCGAATAATCGCTGGCTGGCCGGGGTCTGCGGCGGCATCGCGGAATTTTTCGGGTTGGATGCGACGCTCGTGCGCATCGCGTGGGTTTTCCTGACGCTGTATGCCGGCAGCGGCATCATCTTATATCTGGTTTGCTGGCTGATTATGCCCTGGCCTCCGGAACAAAAGGGCAAACTGGTCCATTAGGAGTTTTTTCATGAACGATAAAAGCCAAGTCATCGAACTCAACCTCAACCACGAACAGGAAGAAGTGAAATTAAACGCCCAATACCATCGCTTTCTATTGGCTGATTTACAGGAGAAGCTTGAAGCCGCCCGGCGGGGCGGCCCCGCCCAAGCCGTGGACCTGCATAAAAAGCGCGGCAAACTTACGGCTCGTGAGCGCATCGCGAAATTAATCGATCCGGGAACCGAGTTTCTGGAATTCTCGGCCCTGGCGGCGGTGGGCCAATATGACGATCAAGTGCCTTGCGCCGGTTTGATCACCGGCATCGGGCAGGTGTCCGGACGCGAATGCTTGATCGCGGCTAATGACGCCACGGTCAAAGGCGGCACCTATTATCCTGAAACCATCAAAAAACATTTGCGGGCCCAGGAAATCGCGCTGGAGAACCGCCTCCCCTGCATCTATTTGGTGGATTCCGGAGGCGTTTACCTGCCCCGCCAAGCCGAGGTTTTTCCGGACAAGGAGCATTTCGGCCGCGTTTTTTACAATCAATCGGTTTTGTCGTCCTTGGGCATCCCCCAAATCGCGGTGGTCATGGGCATGTGCACGGCCGGCGGAGCCTACGTGCCGGCCGTGGCTGATGAATGCGTGATTGTTCGCGGAACAGGAACGATTTACCTGGGCGGACCGCCCTTGGTGAAAGCCGCGATCGGCGAAGATGTGGATGCCGAGGAATTAGGCGGCGGCGAAATGCACTCTACGATTTCCGGCGTCACCGATCATTTGGCGGCTAATGACGACGAGGCGTTAAAAATCGCGCGCAGTATCGCCGAAAATCTGGGCGGCGAAACGGCGCCGGCTCCCCCAGACGTTGAGGAGCCGCGTTACCCGGCCACGGATATTTATTATGTGATCAACCGCGATTTGCGCCGGCCCTCCGACGCCAAAAAAATACTGGCCTGCCTGGTGGACGGGTCCCGCTTCCAGGAATTTAAAGCCAATTACGGCACGACCTTAGTCTGCGGATTCGCCCGCTGGATGGGCGTGCCCGTGGGCATTGTCGCGAATCAGGGAGTTCTGTTTTCCGAGTCCTCATTGAAAGGCGCGCATTTCATCGAGCTTTGCGGCCAAAGAAGGCTGCCGATCGTGTTCCTGCAAAACATCACCGGGTTCATGGTGGGCCGGGAAGCGGAGCAAGGCGGCATCGTCAAACACGGAGCCAAAATGGTGCAGGCGGTTTCGACCGTCAACGTCCCTAAAATCACGGTGATCATGGGCGCCTCCAACGGAGCCGGCAATTACGCCATGTGCGGGCGCGCCTATGACCCGCGTTTTCTGTTTACCTGGCCCAATGCGCGGATTTCCGTGATGGGCGCCGAGCAAGCGGCGGGCGTTATGGCTACTATAAAGGAAGCGCAATTAGCCAGGGAAGGCAAAACCCTGTCCGCCCAGGAAGCTCAAGCCATTAAAAAACCGGTTTTAGAGCAGTATGAGAAAGAGGGGCATCCCTATTACGCCACGTCCCGGCTCTGGGATGACGGCATTATCGACCCGGCGGACACCAGAAAAATCGTGGGCCGCTGCCTGAAAATCGCCGCCCGCTCCATGCCCGAGGGCCCGGCCCGCTACCCTGTTTTTAGAATGTAATGGCGGCGGCCTACTCCCAACTTCTGATTGAACGCCAAGGCCCTGTAGCGCGCGTCACCCTCAACCGTCCGGACGTCCGCAATGCCATGGATGAAACGACCTTTGATGAAATCATCCGTCTCTTTAAAGAACTGGGCGAAGATGAGGGCGTCAGGATCGCGGTGATCGCCGGGGCCGGACGGGATTTTTGCGCGGGCGGCGATATCAACTGGATGAAGCGGGCCGCCGGGTATAACCGGGCCAAAAATAAAAAAGACGCCGCTCGCCTGGCCAATATGTGCCGCGCCATCGATGAAGCGCCGTTCGCCGTGATCGGCCGCGTGCACGGCAATTGCTTCGGCGGCGGATTAGGGATTGTGGCGGCCTGCGATGTGGTGATCGCCGAATCAAACAGCCGTTTTTCTTTTTCCGAAGGCCGCCTCGGGTTGATCCCATCGGTCGTGTCCACCTTCGTCGCCCCCAAGGTCAATTTGGGACAAATGCGGCGGCTTTATATCACGGCTGAAATATTTTCCGCGGCCCAAGCCAAAGAAGCGGGACTGGTCCATACCGTCGCCCCTCTTGAAAATCTGGAATCCGCGGTTGAAACCGCGATCGCCGACATTCTAAAAACAGCGCCGCAAACCGCCCGGTTGGTCAAAGATTATTTGCGCCGTTTCGCGGATTTAAAACGCGCCCAGCGTTTTAATTATTGCATCGACACCCTGGCTCGCGTGCGAGCCACGCCCCAAGCTAAAGAAGGGTTCGCCGCTTTTTTGGACAAGAGAAAACCGAATTGGCAACGCTAAGTATTCAGATCACCGAGGTCGGCCCCAGAGACGGCCTTCAAAACGAAAAAAATACCATACCGACTCAGGCTAAAATCGCCTTTATCGACGCTCTGTCACAAACCGGGGTTCAGGAAATCGAGGCGGGCGCCTTCGTCTCTCCTAAAGCCATCCCGCAATTGGCCGACTCCGAAGAGATTTTTCAAAAAATCAAAAGAAAAAAAGGCGTCATCTATAGCGCCTTGGTTCCCAATGAAAAAGGCATGGAGCGCGCCCTCGCCGCTAAGGTGGACAAAATCGCGGTGTTCACCGCCGCCTCGGAAACGTTCAACCAAAAAAATATCAACGCCACGATTAAAGAATCCATCGAACGCTTTAAGCCGGTTTTAGCCCAAGCTAAAGCCGCAAAAATTCCGGTTCGCGGTTATATTTCCACGGCTTTCCATTGTCCCTATGATGGCCCTATTTCGCCGGATAAGGTTTGGCCGGTGGCTCAAGAGCTTTTGACTCTAGGTGTTGATGAACTTTCCATCGGCGACACCATCGGCAAAGCCAACCCCGATGAGCTCAGGCGCCTGCTGAACATTCTGCTGAAAAACATGCCCAAAGAAAAAATCGCCCTTCACTTTCACGACACTTACGGCATGGCCGTCGCCAATGCGCTGACCGCTTGGCAGGAGTTCGGCATTGTTCGTTTTGACGCTTCGGCCGGAGGATTAGGCGGCTGCCCCTATGCTCCTGGAGCGGCGGGTAATGTGGCGACCGAGGATTTGCTTTACGCTTTATCATCAATGGGGGCCACGGTGCCCATTGATTTAAACGCTTTAGTCGCTGCGCTGGCGGCGCTGGCGCCGCACCTTGGCCGGCCGATTACTTCGCGGGCCGCCGGCCGCCTGAAAACCTGACGTTTTATTCCTCTTCCCCTTCAGAAGAAGACCAAGCCCCGTCCCATTCCTGCGCCATGATTTGATCGCAGTCCGCGCTTTCGCCGCTTCTGATCCCATCGTCCGCTTCATCATAAGCAGCCCCGGAACCCGCGGTCGTCAAGGCTTCAGCCACTTCGGCCTCATTGGGACGCCGACCCATGCGGCGGCCACGGGTTTCAACATTGGAAGCCCTCGCTTGAAGATCCGCCAAGCGCCCATCAATAACAGCCGTTAAACGATCAAAAAATTCGGGCGCGCGAACGCGCGCAAAATCATCGGCTCCCCCCTCTCCACGAACATGGCCCACAAAACAGCGCCTCAACCAAAGAAGATCGGTATAAGGCTCGCTGGATTGATCAGCCAAACGCCTAAACGTGCGCGGCACGGAAGAAAATTGCTGATGCGCCGTGCGCGCCCTGTCTCTGGCGGCTCTGGCGTTGTAGAGCCGGCTGCCCCTGGTTGTCAGTTCATAACATCGATCGGAATAGGTTACTCCGTCTGATCCTGAAGCCCGCATCGGCCGGCAAGCGGCCACCAATTCGCTGTTGCTGACATCAGGAGGCAAAGCCGCCAACGCCGCTTCCGCGCGCTCCAATGCCCTGCGCCGACGCGATGCCTCGCGGCCGGCCAAGGTCGACCAAGCCTCGATCCTGGCATGGGTGGTCGCCGCCTGCATAATCGTGTCGTTTAATTTGGAAAGGGTGTCATGGACTTTCCAAACGGGAGACAGGGAAACCGGCCCTGTCGACGCCAGCACCGGAGACGCCGCTTCGGCGCGCGCCGCCAACCACCGGCCACATTCGCCCACGTCTTCTCCACCATCTCCTACAAGAGAATCGCGCATAATGGTAAAGACTGCGTCGTGAACGGAATTGCGCACAATCTCCCCCCGCAGTTCCTCGCGCCCGTGCAAAGCGCATAGAGAATTTATATCGTCGGATGAAATCTCATCAAGGCATTGTCGAATTTCCTCATCAGTTGGATCGCTCGAATCCGGCCCCCGCTTTGAATAAAGGCAGCCGTCAAAATCAATCAGGATATTTGAAATAGCGGCCTGAGACAACGAAACGCCCAACATGAGCAGCCAGGTTAAACAAAACCATTTCTTCAACATGTCATTACTCCGCGCCCAACCTAAATTTCTTCCCCTGTTAATGATTAACAGCAAATCACCGCGAATTCAAGGGGGTCATTTTCATCAACCGCAGGATTTGATTAACTAGACCCGATGAGCCAGCGCCACATTGTGTTTACGGGGTTCCCCGGCTTTATCGGCCGGCGATTGATTGCGCGACTGCTGAACGAAGGAAATGCGCCCCAAGTCACCTGCCTGGTCCAGCCAAAATTTTTGGACCAGGCTAATGCGGACTTGGATAAGCTCCGACAAGGGCGTTCCGGGCTCAAAGCCACGGCTGTGGCCGGCGATATCACGGACCAGAAATTAGGCTTAACCCCCGAGGTTTACGAGCGCCTGGCCGCCTCCGCGACCGAAGTCTGGCATCTGGCCGCGATTTACGATTTGGCCGTTCCTTACGAGTTCGCGCATAAGGTTAATGTCAAAGGCACGAAAAATATTCTGGCCTTTTGTGGGGCCGCCAAGAATTTTGAAAAACTGGTTTATTACTCCACTTGCTACGTGGCCGGCGACCGTTTAGGCTTAATCAAAGAAGACGAGCTTGATATGGGGCAGGGCTTTAAAAATAACTACGAATCCACCAAGTTCCTGGCTGAGATCGAAATTCGCAAAGCCATGGCCGACGGTTTGGCTGCGGTCATTATCCGTCCCGCAATCGTTGTCGGCGATTCCAAGACGGGAGAAACGGATAAATTCGACGGGCCTTATTTCGGCATGCGCATGATTTGGAAATTAAAATGGCTGCCCGGCGGGCTTCCGCTGGTCGGGCCTTCGGACGCCGAGGTCAATCTGGCTCCGGTGGATTATCTCGTGGATGCCACCATGGCTTTGGCGCGCAAAAAAGAGGCCATCGGCGGCGCCTTCCAAATCGTAGACCCCAAGCCCATGCTGGCCCGCGATATTTACAGTCAGCTCTGCCTTTGGATCACCGGAAGACCGCCCCTGCCCTTCTCCATCCCGGCCAAACTCTTCGAAGCCATGATCATCGGACCGGTCAAAACATGGCTGGGCGCGCCCAAGCAAATGGTGACTTATTTCAATCACAAGGCCAAATATGATTGCGCCCAAACGTTGTCCATGCTCAATGGAAGCGGGGTCGCCTGCCCGCCGCTGAAGAATTACCTGGAAACCCTTTATCGTTATTGGCTGACCCGCAAAGACGAGCCGGGCCGCCTGGCCAAGGCTTAAAAATCAGCGTTCAAATTCGCGCGCGGCCGAGGTGAACGACCATGGCCCTGAGCCGCAAGTCGCGGCGCTTTGCTTTTCAATTTGCAGCGTGGTATCCGAGGTCATTTGAATGATGACGGACATGGCCGGAGCCGGGCCGCCGTAACGAAGAGAAAAAGAATCGTAACAATAGATATCGCCGTCCGATAAAACCTCATCAAAATCGCGATTAACCAAGCCGCTGTGCGTGGGCGTAAAAAAATAAACGCCGGAAGAAAGACCCGGCGCCAGGGAATTGCCTACGGAAAAAGCCCCTTTCTCAGGTTCGACATTGTCGTGAACCAAAGCCAAATGCGGATCCTCGGGATACATTTCCGTGGTGCCTGAAACGTACCATTTGCCCTGAGCTTTATCAGGCTCATCCTGCTCAACCTCGCCGCAAAGCGGATCAACGGTTCTCAAAAGGGACCCGTCCCAAGTGCCCAAGCGCGCTTCCAAGGCATCGGCCACTCCGGATGAAAAATAATCGACGGGACAAACGACTTGCAGCGCCTCGCAAGCGCCTGCCGGAACGCCGGAAGGACAAACGCGCGCGGTATTGGCATACGGCAAAGCCGGCACCCGAAAATCAAAAGCGCCCATATCCAAAGCATTCTGCCCCGGCCGTCCGGCCGTGCCCAGACGCTGCCCGGCCCTGATCCTGACCCGCACTTCTTTGCGGCAATAATTGAAAGTCTCGCCTCCGGTGGAATAGCTATGGCAATCCGCAGCCGCGAAGTCGCCGATACGATGAAGGAGTTTCGGCGGAATATTGGAAACGTGCCCAAAGTAATATTTAAATTCCCGGCAAGGTGAGATGGCGATTTGATAATCCGTAAAACCCGCGCCCACATGTTCCGAAGCCGCCACTTGGGTGATCCAGCCGTCACTGGGAGCCACCACAGGCACGGTCGCCGGATCGCTACCCGAACGGCGAATATAAAAATACATATGGTCCGTGGGAAAAACATGGCCCGTTGGATTGAGATTGCCCAAGGGAACCAAGCCTAGAAAATCGCCCATGGCCAACGGGGATTGAGTCAGTTCTGGCCCGGAACCGCAGGCGGGGATACGCTCCGGCCTCTCTTCCCTGCTCTCAGGGACTTTGCCTTTTCCCTTCCCCTTGCCTTTTCCGCCGGGGTCGGCCCAAATCCCCCCGGCCAACAAAAAAACCGCCGCGCACAAAAATATTCGCTTCATGAGTCAAGCTTAACAGCCGGATGAGTTCAAATCAAGGGAGCGTGAAGATTCGCTGTTTTTGGCCGCAAAATACACGCCCGCCAGAATTAAAACCCCGCCGGCCGCGCTCCAAAGTGTAAAACGATCCCGATGAAGCCCGACGCCCAGGATCACGCCGACCAAAGGCTGAAGAAAAATAAAATTGGCGAGCAGAGAAGCGGGGACAAGCTCAAGACCCTTGTTCCATACGATGGTCCCCAGAAAGCTCACCCCCAGCCCCAAATAAACCAGGCTGGCGACGGCAATAAAGGAGGAAGAACCGACGCGAGGCGCTCCCATGGTCGGCAACAGCATCAAGCTCATCGCCGCCAGACCGAAAAGCGTGGTGATCGCCGTAAAAATCATCGGATCAACCCGGCGCAATACCGGTTTTCCGACAATGGAATAAAGCGCCCAAAGAATGCCATGGAGCAAAAGCAGCAAATCTCCGCGCCAATGAGGCGCGATGGACACGTTGACGAAGGGAATGCCCTGGCAGACAATGAACGCGGCCCCGGTCACGCCGCCGGCGATGGCGATTATTTTCAACAGGGTCAACGGCTCGCGCAAAAATACGGCTGAAAGCAAAACAATGGCCACGGGTTCGGTCCCGATTAATAAAGAAGCATTGGTCGCAGAGGAGAGTTTTTGGCCGATATTGCCGATTAATAAGGGAGCGGCGTACCCGAAAACGCCCACAAACGCCATCCGAGCCCATTCTTCGCGCGTAAACTTCAGAGGCCGGGCAAGGAACAAAAACGGCAGAAACAGAACAGACGCGAGCAGAGTCCGCCAAAAAACAAGCTCAAGGGGTGAAAAAGCTTTTAGGGCGTAACCCGCAAAAGCATAGGCCGAACCCCCAAGCACATTGGCGGAAACAAGCAGAAACAAGGCCCGGCGAGTGATCACTGGGGGGTTCTGATTTTTAAATAGAGAACCGAAGAAGAAAGCAAAAGACTGATGGAATTAGCCGCGATCAAAGCCGTGTCTTTTTTTAGGAAGCCATAAATCAGCCAAAGCGCGATGCCGAAGGTCAACAAAGAGTACATCCCCAAAGACAAGTCTTTGACCTTCCTGCTGCGCCAGCTTTTGAGAACCTGGGGGACATAGGAGCTTGTCGTGCAAGCGGCCGCAGTCAATCCGAGCCAAGTCAATGTGTCCACTCTATTTTAGTCACATATCCCAGGTCGTGGGTTCTCATGCGGATTAAGCTCGATAAGATCAGTGCAACGCTCATTGGTGCGGCTATTGCATGGCCAGCGCCATTCTTGGTTTCTAAAGCAGTCTAAAAGAATACCGTAATGAAATGGAGAAATCCATGCGCCGCTAGAACCAGAAAAAGATCGCTGGCCATTCATAAAATCCTTGGCATTGGGCCAAAAAATTGTCTCAGATATGGGGTCATAACCAAACTCGCCGATCACCCTTTCAGGCAACTGCCCATCGCTCGTCAAAGCCGGCGCATAGTTGGTCTGATATCTGGGATAGCGGATGCCTCCCGGATGCCTGAGCCCGCAAACAGCATGGCCAAATTCCTCGGCGACATTAGTCGAATCACTGGTGCCAAAATACACGGCCGCGGCTCGGCGCAATGGTCTACCGCATCCTACTTCCCTGGCGCTATTGGGAAGAACGGCTACGACGACAGCGTCTCCAACCAAGGGGCGATAGCGGTGCTCTTCGAAATCAATGAATCCTGCGGCTGACGCTTGCGTAGAGCTGAAAACCAACGAACTGATATTAAAACCGGCCACCGGCATCAATCTTGCGGCAAGCGCATTCAAGGATGTCCTTATAGTACCTTCAGGCACTGCCGGAGTCACCACATTGCCCTGCGCGTTCACGAGCTGAACCCTAAGTTCGACGACGTCCACTTTATGAATCGCCTCAAACTCGATAGACCGCAAGAGGGCATCCGAAGAAACAATCGCTTGATCTGCGGTCCGTTTTAAGAAAGCACTGATTTGAATCTCCATTTTACCGCGGCTCCACTGTGATGGAATCGTAAAATTAAGCGTGTGTGCAATGCGACCGCGATCAATCTGGTTCGCCGCCAGCGCAAGGGCCCGATTGCGAGACTCGATCATGTGTTCCTCAACTAATCCCCGCGGCGAACGAAGGCGAACCAGCAGTTTCCCGCTAATAAAAACAGGCGCTGACTCGTTTATCAAAGACTGGGGTGTATTGATATAAACTCGAATGCCGGTCGGTTTTCCTGCTATGAGAGGGACGGAATTGTCAGGCTTTGGGCCAGCCTCCGGAGAGCCGGGGATGGGAAGAAGTTGGGATTGAAAATACTGAATTGCCTGATTAAATTCGACGCCGACGATTTTGATGCTGGATACGCTGTCAAGGCAATCGGCAAGCTCTTTTTTGAGACGATTCCTCCGATTTTCCAGTTTTCGAATTTCCGTTCGGATAGGACCTTTATTTTTAATTTCCGGATCGATTAAAAAAGTTTGCTGGTCGCTAAGAGCCGACTCTACAGCATTAAGCTCCTGCTCAATAGACTCGCAGTCTCGAAGGCCATAAATATCCAACGATAAGCCAAAAATAATCAAAAAAATTGGCAACAAAACCAGCGTCAAATATTTCTTATCGCTAAGATCAAAAATCATATTAATCCTTCCCTCTCAAGTCGGCATCAACCGCTTTCTCAGTTATCTTGAACTTGGCGCAGCCAGTTTAAGCTGCTTTGAATAGCCGCTTTTTCATTGATATCGGAAGCCGCGCTTTTCAAAACGAAATTATGATCCCCGAATAACGTATGTACGGTCACGCGAGAGCCCAAATCCTTGAGCGCTTCATGAATTTGATTGATATCACAATAGGGATCATTGACGGAAATAACAACATGCGCCTTTTTCGTTGAAGCAAAAACGGGCTGGTAAGTTTTACGGAACGTCCGCTCGGCGTCGCAATTGGGCGTCAACAGCAGCAAGGCCCTGGCCTTTTGTTCGGGACCCAGCATGGCGACCTTAGTCCCAAAACTTTTCGCGGCTAAGACAACACGGCCGGCGTCAACCTTGGATTCCTTGCGGAAATGCTCGATCACAGCATCGAGTTCTTTGGCCTCGGCCGATAAATCGGCGGATGGCTCCGACTTTTTGGGAATATACCCCCAATTAAACCGGACAACGTAATAACCCAGACCGGCCGCCCCATGAGCCAGCTCTTCGAAAATTTTTCCTTCCATGGTGTATTGCTTAGCCGGAGCAATCACCAATAAAGGAAAGGGGCCTTTGCCTTTAGGTCGGCTGACCGCGGTCTCGATAGGTCCGGCTGCAGTTTGAATCGTCTCTTTTTTGCAGGCTAAACACGGCCAAGCCGCCATCAGCAAAAATAATAACGAGACGGCCCGGCGTTTCATCAATGCGAATGAGGGCGATAAATGAAAGAAACAACGGCGCCCAGGATCAAGCATTCAACAACGGCCGCCGCAGCCCAGGAACAGGCTAATCCGCAAGAAACAGGATAAACAAAATAATTAATCAGGGCCGAATGAACGCCGGTTAAAAGTCCGGCCATCAGCCCATAGCGCAAACCTTGCGGCAAGGGAGGTTTGGCCTCCTCGTATCCCTTGGTATAAATCCAGGCGAAGACCAGGCCGAACAAGGCATGAGCCAAGAGCATGGCCGGCATCCGCGAATTCATTGTTTCCGGCGTATTCCAAATCGAAGCGAATTCAGGTTTCTGATAAGTCGGACTCAGAATGAGATGATGAACAACAAACTCCATCGCCGTCACCAAAACCACCGAAGTTCCGGCCGCGATCCCGTATTTCTTGCAATCTTTAGAACACATGTTTCCTCCTTTTATGCCTGTTATGATTGAATGGTTTGCGGCTGTGGGCGCGGCGGCAGAATATGGATGGCTTGGCCCAAGGCCGCTTCGCAGGCTTCATGGAAGGCTTCCGGCAGCGTCGGGTGAGGATGAATGGTTGAAGCCACATCGTCAAGCGTAGCCCCCAAACGCACGGCCAAGGCCGCCTCGCTGATTAAATCCGAGGCTTCGGGACCGACGATGCCCGCCCCTAGAACCTTTTTGCTGTTCTTGTCGGCCACGACTTTAACGAAGCCATCCGGTTCGCCCGCGGCCAGGGCGCGGCCTGAAGCCGCGAATGGAAACTTGCCGACCAAAACAGAAAGCCCCTGCTCTTTGGCCTGACGCTCGGTCAATCCCACCACAGCCAACTCAGGGTCCGTGAATACGGCCCAGGGCACGGCGCCGATCGAATGAAACGGGCCGCCGGCAATCGCTTGAGCCGCGGCCAAAGCCTGGGCTGAAGAGCGATGGGCCAACAGCGGCCCCGGCGTCACATCCCCGATCGCATAAATGCCCGGCGCGCTTGTTTCACCCTGCTCATTGACTTGAATAAATCCCTTGGAATCGACATTGACGCCGGCCGCGTCAAGCCCCAAGCTTTGGCTATTGGGCTTGCGGCCCACGCAAAGCAAAATTTTCTCGGCCATCAGCTCAATCTCGCCATGAGTGGTTTTAAGCGTAACCGCAGCCTCCGCTCCCTTGTCCTGGAAACCAACGGCCTGAGTCTCGATATAAGTTTTGACGCCCAATTTCTCCAGCGACCGGACCACGGGAATGACAAATTCAGGATCAATGCCGGGCAACAATTGATTCATCAGCTCAACCACGGTCACGGCAACGCCCAGTTTGGCGTAATAAGTGCCGATTTCAAGACCGATGACCCCGCCGCCGATCACCACAAGACTCTTAGGCAAAACTTTCAGTTCAAGCGCTTCCTTGGAGCCGATCACGCGGTTGCCGTCCACGGCAAAGCCCGGAATCTCCATTGGGCGCGACCCTGTGGCGATCACGGCTTTTTCAAAAGCGATTTTGTCGCTCCCCTGGGCTGTTGTAACGGTCGCTTGACGAGGACCGGTAAAGACCGCTTCCCCCATGAACAGTTGAACGCCGTTGCCTTTCAATAATCCCTGAATGCCGCGATTTAAACCGCCGATCAAATTGCCTTTCCAGGCCTGAAGTTTCTCCAAATTAACAGAGAGGCCCTGAGTCTCAATCCCAAAATTGCCTTTTTTGATTTTATGGACTAAATTTCCGGCGGCGATCAGGGCTTTTGAGGGAATGCAGCCGTAATTCAGGCACTCCCCGCCGAGCTTGTCTTTGTCGGCCAGGAGGACTTTTTTGCCTAATTGGGCGAGCCTGATCGCGCCCACATAACCGCCGGGACCGGCGCCGATGACCAAAACTTCCGTTTGAATCACTTAAAGAGACGCCGGGGCTTCGAGCTTTTTAATCAACGCCGTCATGAACCGGGCGGCCTCAGCCCCGTCTAAAACACGATGATCGAACGACAAGCAAAGGTTCATCATGTCCCTGACCGCAATCTGGCCGTCCTTAACCGCGGGACGCTTGGCCATTTTCATCACGCCCAAAATAGCGGCTTCGGGATAATTGATGACGGGGGTCGCCATTAATCCGCCGATCGGGCCGACATTGGTGATGGTAAACGTGCCGCCCTGAAGATCAGAGACTTCAAGCTGCCCGGCTTTCGCTTTCTTGATCAGCGCATCGAGCTCTTTGGCGATTTGAATGACATTTTTTTTGTCGCAGTCTTTCATCACCGGCGTAAACAAGCCTTTCTCCGTATCAACGGCCACGCCGATCGAATAGTATTTCTTCAAAACGATTTCCTGCTTCGCTTCATCAAGCGATGCGTTCAAATACGGAAACTCCTTAAGGCCGGCCGCGACGGCTTTGACGATGTAGGGAAGATACGTCAGCTTAACGCCCTGCTGCTCGGCCGTCGCCTTGGTTTGTTCCCTCAAGGCGACAAGTTCGGTCATATCCGCTTCATCCACATGAGTCACATGCGCGGCCGTGCGCTTGGAGTGAATCATGCGCTCCGCGGTTTTACGGCGAATGCCCAAAAAAGGCACGCGCTCTTCAGGGCCGAAAGCGGCTGTCGCCATCTGAGGCTGGACTTTGGGGCCGGCGGCTTGGCGGACATCTTCTTCGGTGATGCGGCCCTGACTGCCGGTGCCGCGAATCAACACCAAATCAACGCCCAGGTCCTTGGCTAATTTTCTGACGGCCGGGGTGGCCGACACTTCACCGGTCCCGGAAACGCCCGCCATCACGCGGGAGGGCTCCGCCGCAGGGCCCGGCGCGGCCGTGGCATGATCCTTAACGCCGTTGCCGGCGCCTTGATAAGTCTCCCCTTCTTGGCCGAACACAACGATGGTCTGGCCGACTTTGATCTTGTCTCCGGGCTTGGCTAATATTTTGAGAACTTTTCCGGCCCGAGGGCAGGTGATTTCAACCGTGGCTTTGTCCGTTAAAACGTCGACTAAATGCTGCTCCGATTGGACGGCGTCGCCTTCCTTAACGTACCATTGGACGATTTCCCCTTCATGAAGGCCCTCGCCGACGTCAGGAAGCTTGAATTCTAAAATTGCAGCGTCTCCTTGACGCCACGGACAACGCGATCCGCATCCGGGACATAATATTTCTCAAGCCGAAATAAAGGCATCCGCGCATCCCAGCCTGAAACTCTTTTGACCGGCGCTTGGAGTTTCAAAAGCGCGCGCTCATGAATCAAGGCCGAAATTTCCGAAGCCACCGAACAGGTCTTGGGCGATTCCTGAGCGATCACCGCGCGCCCGGTTTTAGCGACCGATGACAAGATGGCTTCCAGATCAAGCGGCGCGATGGTTCTCAAATCAATAACCTCCGCTTCCACGCCCTCGACGGAAAGCTTTTTGGCGGCTTCAAGACAGGTATGCACCATGGCTCCCCAAGAAATAAGGGTGACGTCCTTGCCTTCTTTAGCCACTCTGGCCTTGCCGATGGGCACCTCATAAGGCTGATCGGGAACGTCCTCTTTGAGGGCGCGGTAAATTCTCTTCGGCTCAAAGTAAATGACCGGGTCCGGGTCTTTGATGGCCGCGATGATCAAGCCTTTGGCGTCTTTGGGCGTCGCCGGCGCCACGACTTTGATGCCGGGCGTATGCATGAAATAAGATTCCGGGGACTCCGAATGATGCTCGGGCGCATGGACCAAACCGCCGTGCGGAGCGCGGATGACCATGGGCACCGTATGCCGGCCGCGGCTGCGGTTTCTTAACCGGCCCATATGACAAATCACCTGGTCCATGACCGCGGGCAAAAACCCCTCAAACTGAATTTCACAGACCGGCCGCAGCCCATATACCGCCATGCCGACCGAAGCGCCCACGATGCCGAGTTCCGCCAGCGGGGTATCGAGCACGCGCTCGGGGCCGAAACGCTTCTGCAGCCCTTCGGTCACACGGAAAACCCCGCCGTTTAAGCCCACGTCCTCGCCCAATAAAACAACTTTGTCGTCGGCCTCCATAGCCTGGGCCAAACCCTGATTGATGGCTTGAACGAGATTAAGCTCGGCCATTTACGGAAACCGCCCTTCCCCGTGGGCCACCACCGGGGCTTGGCGCTCCTTTTTGACTTTTAGGATTTCCTCAAGCTCGCGGCGCTGCTCCTCGACGTGCGGTGGATTCTGCGCATAAGTATTGGTGAATATATCCATCGGGTTGGACTCAGGGTAATTTTCATATTCTTCGATGGCGGCCTGGACCTGGCGCTCGGCCTCCTTGAAGAAACGAATATCCGTGTCCTCGTCCAAGACGCCTTTGCTCAAAAGATATTTCTTAAAACGCGTGACCGGGTCCTTGGCTTTCCAGGCCTCGGTCTCTTCTTTGGAACGGTAGCGCGAAGCGTCGTCCGCGGTGGTATGATCGCCGAGGCGATAAGTCTCCGCCTCGATCAGGGTCGCGCCGTCGCCCTTGCGGCCGCGCTCGACGGCATCCGCCACCGCCTTGTAGACGGCCAGAACATCATTGCCGTCCACTTGAATCCCATGCACTTTGTACCCGATGGCTTTTTGAGCGATGGTTTCAGAAGCCGTCTGCATTTTTCTGGGAACCGAGATGGCCCATTGATTATTTTCAACCAAATAAATGGCGGGTAATTTCCAAACCCCGCAAAAATTCAGCGCCTCATGAAGATCGCCCTTGGAGCTGGCTCCGTCCCCTAAATAAGTCAAAACCACGGAGGGATCTTTCCTCAACTTGGCGGCCAACGCCAGCCCCGCGGCCTGGGTTAAATGGCTGCCCACCGGGATAGAAAAAATCATGTCGTTTTGTCCTTCGGGAAAACTCACCCCCCGGTCATCGCCGCCCCAATAAAGGAGGGAATTAACCAAAGGCATGCCCCGGGCAAAATAGGAGCCTTGGCCGCGATAAGTGGGGATCAGCCAATCCTTTTTTTGAAGACAAAAGGCCGGAACCACCTGCGTGGCTTCCTGCCCGATAATCTGGGGGTAGGTGCCCAAGCGCCCCTGGCGCTGAAGCTTAAAAGCCTTCTCATCGAAGACGCGGCACAACACCATCATCCGGTAAATGTCGAGCAGCTTGTCCTTGGCGATGGCCGGGGCCAAGGACTCGTCCGCCCGGCCGTCAAGGCCGAGTATCTCCAGGCGTTCGATTTTGAATTCGGCTAATGTTTTAATCGGCACTGTTCTTCTTTAAATACCCTTCCAAAAAAAACTCCGCCGCTTTGTACGACGATCGCACAAACGGACCGGAGGCCACGTACAGGAAGCCCATATTTTCGGCTTTTTTCTTCAACTCGTCAAATCGCTCAGGAGGAACATATTCCAGAACCGGCAAATGGCGGCCGCCGCCGGTGGGCCGCAGGTATTGGCCCAAGGTCAAAATTTCGACGCCGGTCGCGCGCAAGTCGGCAAAGCATTCCAACAGTTCATCCTCGGTTTCCCCCAACCCCAGCATCAAAGACGATTTGGTGACGATCGCTGAATCCATGGACTTGATGGCTTTCAAAACGTCCAATGACTGCTCATAACCGGCCCGCCTGTCCCTAACCGGATGAGTCAGGCGCCGGACGGTTTCCAGGTTATGGGCCAAGACATCGGCGCCCGCCTCAACCACGGTCTTGAGACAATCGCGGTCCCCTCGAAAATCAGGAATCAAAAATTCAAGCAGCATAGCCGGCGCCGAGGCTTTGACTTCGCGGATGCACCGGGCAATATGGCCCGCGCCTTGATCCGGCAAATCATCCCGGCAAACTGAAGTCAGCACCGCGTAATTCAAACCCATGCGCCCCAGCGCCTGAGCCAAATGGCTCGGCTCATCAGGATCGAGCGACGCGGGCCGGGCCAGGCTTTCCACCGAACAAAAACGGCAGCCGCGCGTGCAGGCGTCTCCCATCACCATAAAGGTGGCGGTTCCCCCGCTCCAGCATTCGGAAACATTGGGGCAACGCGCCTCTTCGCAAACGCTGTTGAGATTGAATTCCGCCATCAAATTCTTAAGACGGACATAATTTTCCCCGGAGGGCGGCTTCACTCGAAGCCAGGGAGGAAACGGAGCGCGCGTCGTCACAGCCATCATGATTTCATTGATTCTACCTAAATCCTAAAATACACTTGTGGCGACACAGATGCTGCCCGATGCGACGAAAATCGCCCGCAGTCCCCAAGACCGGGAATTTATCCTGAGGCTGCGCTCGGCTCTCGAGCAACACCTGCCCAAACTCAATGAGTACGACCGCAAAGAAAATTTCCCCTGGGACGTGGTCAAAGCCCTGGCGCCCTTGGGCGCCTGGGGCATGATTTTCCCCAAAAAATACGACGGGCTTGGACTTTCCCACGGCGTTTACGTCGAAGCCCTGGAGGAATTCGGCCGCATCGATTCCGCGCTGGCCTTGACCGCGGAATCGCACAATTCCCTTTGCGGCAACACCATTTTAACGTTCGGCAATGAGGCCCAGAAAACAAAGTACCTGCCCAAAATGGCTCAAGGCATGATGGGCGCCTGGGCCTTGACCGAACCCGAGGCCGGATCGGACGCCAAAAGCATCAAAACAAGGGCCGAATTTAAAAACGGGCGATGGGTTTTAAACGGCTCCAAAACATTCACCACGCAGGGCAGCGTAGCCGGCGTTTATGTCATCTTTGCGGTAACGCAAGCGGGAGCCGGGGATCAAGGTATTTCCGCGTTCGTCGCCGAACCGGCGCCCGGCCTAACCGTGGGCAAAGTCGAAAAGAAAATGGGCTTGCGCGCCTCGGATACGGCCCAACTTCATTTGGTCGATTTAAAACTTCCCAAGGAAAGCCTTTTGGGGGCCGAAGGCCGGGGCTTTCAAATCGCCATGAAAATTTTAGACGCGGGACGCGTGGCGATTTCAGGGGTCTCCCTGGGCATGGCGCGCGGCGCCATCGAGTGGGCCATCGAGGAAATCAAAAAACAAGAAAACAAACAAAAGCCGCGCAGCCTCAGGCAGCGATGGCTTAAGCCCAACGCCGGGTTGACCGGGGAACAAAAAATTCTGGCGCGCTATGCGGCGCGGCTGCACGCCGTGCGGTTTTTGACTCATTATGCCGCGAACCTGATCGACCAAAAAAAACGCTTCGCTTTTTACGCGTCCTTGGCCAAGCTGCTCTCCGGCGAACTGGCCATGCAGGCGGCCACGGATTGCCTGGACCTCTTCGGCGAAGCAGCCGCGCGCTTCGACAATCATGTGGCCAAAATTTTCAGAGACGGCAAGCTCTATCAAATCGGCGAAGGCACCAGCGAAATCCAGGCCATGATCATTTCCAGGCACTTAATGAGCAACCCGGATTTGCTCCTGAAGCCTGGCAACCCCTAATTTGGAAGTCTCGCACGAGAACCCACAGTCCCGACAAGCCGCCCAAAGCCTGGTCTTCGCCTCCGGCCTGACCTTCGGCTATTTCATCATCGAGCTGGCGGGCGGCTTCATGACCGGCAGTTTGGCCTTGGTGGCCGACGCCTCTCATATGGCCGGAGATTTCCTTTCTCTTTTATTCGCTTGGTTCGCCAGCGTTCTCGCCCGGCGATCCACCAATCTGATTAAAACCTACGGCTACCACCGCGTGGAGGTTCTCGCCGGGTTGGTCAATGCCATGGGTCTTTGGGTTGTTTCAGGCATGATTTTAATGAACGCCTTTAAACGCTTAGCCAACCCTCCCCCCGTTGAAGCCGGCCCCATGATGCTGATCGCTTTCTTCGGTTTGGCCGTCAACATCGCCTGCGCCCTGCTCTTAAAAAAGGACTCCCAAAAAAATCTCAACGTCCGGGGCGCCTACATTCATGTCCTTTCCGATCTATTGGGTTCCATCGGCGCTCTCGTGGGCGCAGCCGTCATGAAATGGACCGGCAATTACCTGGCCGATCCGATCGTCAGCGGTTTCGTCTGCCTGCTCATCATTGCCAGCTCCTTGAAGTTGATGCTCAATTCGCTCAATATTCTTCTTGAGGGGGTGCCCCCGCATCTCGATATTGAGGCAATCCGCCGGGAACTGCGCGCGATCGACGGCGTCCACGACATCCACGATTTGCATGTTTGGAGCTTGGGCGCGGGCATGGACATGCTTTCCGGCCGTCTCGTTTTAGAATCCGGAGCCGCTGCGAAGAGTTTCGGCATCCTCGATGCGGCCGGGCGGCGCATGCAGGAACGCTTCGGCATCAGCCATGCCACCTTGCAGCCGGAAATCGTAAAAAGTAAAAATTAAAATATTGCGCGAATACGCTATTGAAATAGCGGCGTTGCGCTTGTACACTTAACTGCGATTGATAAATATTCGAATGTTGGGAGGGTGTTTATGTCGATCATTCGAGCGTTAGTAATTTCTCTGGCGGCGGCGCCGGTTGTCGCCCAGGCGCAGCCCGCGTCCAAAGGAATTTTAGTCAACGGAAAATTAATCGATAAGGCCGTGATCGAACGCCAGCTCTGGCAGCAGCACGGCAATAACATCGCCCAACAGCTTGTCGACAGCGAACTTTTACGCCAGGAAGCGCAAGCGCTCAAGATCAAAGCCAACTCCAAAGAAATCAACGCCCGCATCGCCAAGCTCAAGGAGCAGGTCGGCCCGAATTTCGAGGCCCAGCTCAAGAATTCCGGCACCACGATGGAAGCCCTGCGCTCGCAAATCGCAGACAGCCTAATGGTCGAAGGACTGCTGAAAAAAGTCAAAGGCCTGGATGTGACTGAGAAGGAAATCAAAGACGCTTACGAAACGAATCGGGACCGCTTGGGAACGCCCGAGCGCATCCGCCTGCGCCATATCCTTGTCGCCAACCGGCAGACGGCGGATGATACGATGATCGCGCTCAAAGCCGGCGCCGATTTCGGCAAATTGGCGCAAGCCAGGTCCATGGACCAGGCCACCGGCCAGAAAAACGGCGAACTCGGGCTTTTTTCGCCGGGCATGCTCACGCCTGAAATCGAAAAAGCGGTTTTTGGACTCAAGCCCGGAGAAATCAGCGAAGTGGTGCAAACCCAGATGGGTTTTCATATCCTGCAGGTCACGGAAAAACTTCCGGCCAAGCCGGCCCAGTTCAAGGACATCAAGGAAAATTTACGCGGCGCGCTTTTGCAGCAAAAAATAAGCCAAGTTTTGCCCGCTTATCTTGAGGAATTGCGCGCCAAAGCCAAGGTTGAAGTCAACCTTTAAACTTTAAAAAAATAGCCGGCGAGAGGACTCGAACCCCCAACCTTCGCTTTACAAAAGCGCTGCTCTACCATTGAGCTACACCGGCCCTCTTGCCACATTTTCCCATACAAGCCCCATGATTTCACCCTTTCTCAGCCCTCTTGGTCCGCTCACGACCAATCCTTGCCGATTAACTCCGCCTGCTCCAAAACGGTTTTAACGGCCTTCTCCTGCTTGTCGGGCGGATAGCCATGCTTATTCAAAAGCCTCTTAATCAGTCGCCGTAGATTAGCCCGGACGCTTTCCTTCACCGTCCAATCAATTGTTGTGTTTTGCCGCACGATTTGGACCAGATCGCGCGCGATGGCTTGGAGGGTTTTATCTCCCAACTCTTTAACCGCGCTATCGTTGACCTCTAGGGCGTCGTAGAAAGCCAGTTCATCTTCGCCTAAACCCATCTTTTCGCCTCTGCGATGCGCTTCCCGCATTTCTTTGGCCAGCCGGATCATCGCCTCGATTACCTGCGCCGCCTCAATCGTACGGTTGTGATACTCCCGGACGGATTTTTCCAGCATTTCGGCAAAAGAACGGGATTGAACTAAAAATTTCCGCTCGCGCAATTTAATCTCTTGGCTTAAAAGTTTTTTCAAAAGTTCCAACGCCAAGTTTTTGTAAGGCATCCCCCGGATTTCTTCCAAAAATTCATCAGATAAAATCGAAATATCCGGCTTTTTAAGCCCCGTCGCTTTGAAAATATCCACCACGCCGTCGGATGAAATCGCTTTGGACACGATTTGCTGGATAGCGGATTCGACCTCTAGGCGGTCCTTTTTCACATCCGGCCCATCGGCGCCCGCGCTTTTAGCCAGAGCCGCCCGGATCGCTTGGAAGAACGCGATCTCTTCCCTCAAAGCCAGCGCTTTCTCATGCGGCACCGCCAAAGCAAACGCCTGGGATAGCTGGGTCACAACCGCCATAAACCGTTCCTTGCCGTCCTTAACCTTGAGCACATGCTCCATGGACTCGGCCATCACCTGCAAACGCCTCTGCGGCGCGCCTTTAAAGAATTCGGAGTAATTAAACCCATGAAACATGCTTTTGAGCACTTCATATTTCTCAAACAAAGCTGTGACCGCCACCTCTTGGTCAATACCGGCCTTCTCGCGGTCTTTATTGGAATAATCCGCCAAAGCTTTCTTAAGCTCCTGGGCGATTCCCAAATAATCCACCACCAATCCACCCGGCTTGTCTTTGAATACCCGGTTAACGCGGGCAATGGCCTGCATCAGCCCGTGCCCCCGCATGGGTTTGTCTAAATACATGGTGTGCAAGCAGGGCACATCAAAACCCGTCAGCCACATGTCCCGCACAATGACCAACTTAATGGGAGAAGCGGGTTTTTTAAACGTATCCCCAATAGCGCGCCGCCGTTCTTTATTGCGGATATGCTCCTGCCAGTCCACAGGGTCCGCCGGCGCGCCCGTCATGACCACTTTGATAAATCCTTGATCGTCCTCCGAGTTGTGCCACTGGGGCCTCAACTTCATGATAGCCTGATAAAGTTGCACGCAAATTCTGCGGCTCATGCAGACGATGAGCCCTTTGCCCTCCATGGCCTCCAAGCGTCTCTCGAAATGATTCACAATATCTTGGGCCACAAGCTCGATGCGCCGTTTGGAGCCCACCAAAGCCTCCAGGCGCGACCACTTGGTTTGAAGCCTGCGTCTTTCGGGCTCTTCCTCACCCTCTGTTACTTCCTCGAATTCGGGATCGATCCTGGGTTTTTCCTCTTCCTTGAGCCCCAGCTTGGCTAAACGGGCTTCATAGTAAATCGGAACTGTCGCCTTATCTTCGATGGAACGGTGAATGTCATAAACATCAATGTAATTGCCAAAAACCGCGGTGGTGTTCCGGTCCGTTTTTGCGATGGGCGTAGCCGTAAACCCAATAAAGGAAGCGCCGGGCAAAGCATCCCGCATGTGTTTGGCGAAGCCGTCAATAAAATCATACTGGCTTCGGTGCGCTTCATCCGCGATGACGACAATATTGCGCCGCGCTGAAAGCGAAGGGAATTTATCGCCTTTTTCTTCAGGAAAAAATTTCTGGATGGTGGTAAACACCACCCCGCCGGAGGCTACTTTTAACAACTCTTGCAATCGCTCGCGGTTTTCCGCCTGAACCGGCGTTTGGCGCAAGACTTCACCGCAACCTGAAAAAGTGTCAAAAAGTTGATTGTCCAAATCATTGCGATCCGTCAAAACAACCAGAGTTGGATTTTTCATTTCCGGGTGCTGGGCGATTTTGCCCGCGTAGAAAACCATGGTCAAACTTTTTCCCGAACCCTGCGTATGCCAGACAATGCCCACCCGCCGGTCCCCACGCGTGGCGGCCAAGGTGCTCTCCACCGCTTTCTCCACGGCATGAAATTGGTGGTAGCCCGCGATTTTTTTGGCAACGCCCCCTGGAGTTTCCTCAAAGACCACGAAATGGCGGACAATATCTAAAAATCGCCGTTTATCGAACACGCCCTTAAGCAAAACCTCAAGCTGGGGAAGCCCCGTAGGAGCCAAATCTTTGCCATCCACCGTGCGCCAGGGCATAAAGCGGTCCCAATCGGAGGTGACGCTTCCCATCCGTGCTTCAATGCCGTCTGAAATAATCAACGCCTCGTTGTAAGTAAAAAGCGATGTGATCTGCGCCTTGTAAGTTTGGAGTTGATTAAAGGCATTGCGGATGGTGGCGTTTTCATCGGCCGGATTTTTAAGCTCGATAACGCCCAGGGGCAGGCCATTGATAAAAATCACCACATCCGGCCTGCGGTCATGGCGGTTTTCAATCACGGTGAATTGATTGACCGCGAGCCAGTCGTTGTTATCTAAATTCTCAAAATCGGCCAGCCAAACCTGATCATGCACCGTGCGCCCCTCGGCCTGATATTCCACCGGCACGCCATCGGTCAAAAACTTATGAAACCGCCGGTTATTTTCCGTAAGGCTAGGATGCTCCGTGCGTAAAACCTTACGCACCGCCTCTTCCCGCGCCTCTTCAGGAATCTCGGAATTAATTTTCCCAATAGCCTCCCGCAACCGCCCCTCTAAAACAATCTGCTCAAACTCCGTCCGCTCCGCCCTGGGTTCTTCCGGCGCAATCTCCGGCCCAAACCGCACCTCATACCCAAGCCCCCTCAGCCATTCCAGCGCGGCTTCTTCAGCAGTGGATTCGGAAAAATTTTGGCGCATCAGAATTTATACGCAATTAGATTAACCATTAAAATCTTTGGCAAACTCTCGAATATCTTTGTATTTAAATAATTCGCCAAGTGGCCCCAGTGCTGGCGAAAATAGCCGAGAAAATTTTTCTTTAACAGTTTCGCTCGGATCAGCCAGATAGAGTTGCTTCAAGTAATTCCTTCTACTCCTAGCCGCTCTTGACCGGATTACTTCTGCAAATAATGCCTGAGCAAGTAGATCCGTTTCTGGAAGCGAATAACCCAGGATGACGATTGATTTACAATTTTGGAGTTTACCACCAGCCATGCGCCAAAATGTGCTGTATGGCTGCCTTTCGATTCCTTCTTTCTTCCAACCTGGTGGCAAAATAGCGATATTTTCTATACCAGGCTTGTTATTTCGATTTCTGCGAACAACATATGGTCGATCTTTGAGTCTAATTTGCTGGTTGTTATAAAGACGCCAGTTCAAACTGCCATGTAGCTTGAGCAAGGAAATGGAGCTTTCGGTTATTGTTTCAGCCTCAGACTCTTTACGTGACTTGAGCCAGTTGCGACACCATCCCCGAGTTCCTCCATGCACCTTAACTCCATAGCCATCCGTGGGTTGCCAAAGAGATGATTGAGCAAACGATTCCTCTATCACCAAATCATAATTGAATGTGACGATAGTATCGCCAGCAGTAAGGTGCTTTAAAATATCTCGATGGATGCTACTTGCCTTGGGACTGAAGGAGGGACCCTCTGTGTCACAAGCAGTGTGTATATAAACACGACGGATCAGCTCCTCCAGCTCCATGCGTCTTCTACCCCACCGCATCGGCTGATTAGGCGGCTTAACAAATCGGCCAATCACCTCCCGCGTTTCGATATCTCTATAGTAGCGCTCGAGACTAATCCCTCGGGTTTCTCCGTACAAATCCCAGACAGAATTTAATACTTGCCTGGCCAGTGAATCTGTCCCGTGGCCCTGCAATTGGCCAGCAATGTCAAAAAAATCTCTATCGATAGGCGGCGAGAACTTTGAATCCTCAAACGCTCCACGGGTAGCCCCCGCACCAAAAATGAAGACTGCTGGACGTATTATCTCCATAAAATAAATTTAACCAATCGCCAAATTCCTTGAAAAATAGGCGCGGATATCAATCCTCCGAGAATAGCCCCAACAATCGTCAAAACCAGCTGCCACCGGCGCTCTGCTTTTTCTTTTGTAGACTGAGCCAGCCAGTTTTGTAAATGCTCTTTGGCTTCCAATTCGAGAGTTTCGGCTTTTTTCTCCAAGTCATTCAGCGGAATATATTGGCTGGTATGTTTGTGGGGGGCATTGCGCAAAAATAGGATTTCCTCTTTTATTGCAGATGAGTGATGCGCTAAAAAACCTTCAGTTTTTAACTTGGAGCCTCCGCGTTCCCAGGCATTTTTCGCTAATTCCAGCCACTTAGCATGAAAGGTATCGAGCGTCCTATACGCCACCTTCTGAGCCACTACGATGACTTTTCCTCCTCCTGGAGTTCCGACTTGTGCGTTTATCTTTTGAATTTCCTGGTAAATATCTTCGGGAACTTGATGTTTATGCGTCTCAATAAAATTTTCCCACCTTTCCTGAAAAATACTATCCATAACTACGCTCTTTCGGCAGCCTTTTCTATTCCCATAGGTTTTACTTCGCCGGACAAAAGTTTAGGCAACAGCGCATTGCGAGTAGCAGCGAGGGCGTGGGATTCATGCTCAGATGAATCCATCCTTTTGTACAGTTCATTCACAACTGAATGAAAGCTCTCGAGGATAGCTGTCGGCGGTAATAAAACGGGCTGTAATTTCAGATCGGTTTGTGTCAGGAGGGGTTGAGTTGAGCCCCTGTTCAAAGAATTGAAGTCAATGCGCTTTAAATGAAGAAATAGGTATTCAAGCGCGTACAGATTGTTTGCCTTCAGGAAAAGCGTATTATCGGAAGGCCAACACGGTGAGGTGATTCTAAAAACAGACCCGAGCGTCCCGACCCGACCAGTCAGAAGAACTGGATAATTTATCAGAGCTTCTGGCACGAATGCCATCGGTCCATTACCACCCCAGAGAGGCACGCGAGCTTCTTCCGAAACTTCGGGATACCTGACGTCCGGCCTCTTCCCGCTGGATACATCAGCGAGGTCTTGAGTGGCTCCAACGCTCCATCCTGCCGGAACTTTACCCAATTCAGAGTCCTGGAAAGAATCAGGGAACAAATCGGCGATTTCTTTGGGGAGGCCGTGGTCGCGGCCTTTGGATTTGGCGTGGACGGGGTCGAAGTCTATGAACCAGGATTTGAAAATCGCCTGGGCCATGGCCTCCAGCGTCTCATTCATCCGCCGGTTCAACTCAATCTTGTCATCCAGCGTACCCAGAATGTGGGCAATGGCGCGTTGTTCAGTTAACGGCGGAAGTGGGATTGGGACTTCAGCGATATCCTCAGGCAAAACTGCAGGATAGGCAGCCCCCTTCTCCACTGAGACAAGGTAATCGGTGAATCTTTTGTGAAAGACGCAAGCATACAGGTACCGAGGGTCAATTTTTTCTGGCTTGGGTCGAAGAACTGCAAAGCCAGTGGAGACAACCCAGTCGTCCTCAGGCTTTGAAACGAAGAACATGGACCGTCTGTTTGGTCGCACAGTGGAAAGGACGGTGTCTCCCTGTCGCACGATCCGCTTTGCGCGACTTGGAGCATTCGAGAGAGGAACCTGTTCGGGTGGTTCAAGAATCATGCCTTCACCGACTGAAGATATATCGATATAGCGGATATGGGTAAAGGGCCAAGCTTTATCTACGACATCAGGGTTGATTTCCACGACATCCCCTAGAGATGCTTCACGCCAGTCACCCGACATGCCCTGGCCTTTGATCTCACGCTCAGGCTCCTGGAACACGACATATTCTTTTTTAATGTTGCGGTGGAAGTTTTCAGGGAGATCGTTCCAGGCGAGCAAATCTACGCGAAATGGCAGGGAGCTTGATTCGAAGGCTTCTTTGAGGGCGCTGAATTGGCCGGCGTGTTCCGGTTTAGTGAAAGCGACCAGATCAAAATCTGAATTGGGGCGCGCGGTCCATTTCACCCTTGAGCCGTAAGCCCAGACGAGGACTTGGGGGAGGTGTTGGCGCAAAAGGGCAAGGATGGTTTTACGCTGCTCTGGAGTAATGTCTATGGCGGGGCTCACTCCCATGTTTTGCCGGTGAGGGTTTGGTAAAGGCCGATGGCGTCATCTATAAAAGGCGCCATTATTTCGAGGCAAGCGTCGGCTTTTTCCTCACTGTAATCATGGGCGGTGTCAACGCGGATATCGGAGTATTTCAGCCATTGCTCAAGCCGGGAATCTAAAAGTTGGTTTTCATCGGCAAGCCGGAAGACCGGCTTAGGACTGTTCGGCGCTTCGGGCAGGCCCAGTTCTTCGATCAGGTGGCGCTTGAGGTGTTTCCAGAGAGTGTCGTAGCAAGTTTCAAATCGCTGAATAACGGACTCCTTGAGCGCTTGGCGGTCTAAATCGTTGAAAGCTCCGCCTTCGTGGGGGCTTTGGTAGTTTTCAAACTGTAACTCAAGCTGTTTGAGAGATTTTTGAAATTTTTCGTAATCAATCATGGCCATACCCCAATTTTTTTAAATTTTCTTTTATGGCTGATTCCAATTTGGCGGATTCGGCGAATTGGCCTTTGAGTTCGGCGGTTAAGCGTTTCATCTTTTGTTCAAAGGGTTCGCCGTCATCTTCGGCTTCCTCCGCGCCGACATAGCGGCCGGGGGTGAGCACATAATCGTGCTTTTTGATTTCCTCCAACGCGGCGCTTTTGCAAAAGCCGGGGACGTCTTTATATTGGCCTGGATTCCCGCCTTCGCGGGAATGACGGGCATTGCCGCGCCAGGCGTGGTAGACGCCGGCTATTTGGGCGATTTCTTCATCCTTGAGATCGCGGTGAACGCGATCCACCAAAAAACCCATTTTGCGGGCGTCAATGAAAAGAGTTTGGCCGCGCCGGTCGCGGAATTTTCCGTTTTTCTTATCGCGCGCGATAAACCAGAGGCAGACCGGAATGGCGGTGGAGTAAAAAAGCTGGCCGGGCAGGGCGATCATGCAGTCCACCAAGTCGGCCTCGATTATTTTTTTGCGAATTTCGCCCTCCCCTGAAGTGTTGGAGGACATGCTTCCATTCGCCAAAACGAATCCGGCCAGGCCCCCGGGGGCCAGATGGTGAATGAAATGCTGAACCCAGGCGAAGTTGGCGTTGTTGACCGGGGGAGCGCCGAATTTCCAGCGCACATCATCGCGCAGGCGCTCCCCGCCCCAATCGCTCATGTTAAAGGGCGGATTGGCGAGAATAAAATCAGCTTTCAGATCAGGATGCTGGTCCCGATGAAAGCTGTCCGCATTCTCCACTCCTAGATTCGCTTCAATGCCGCGAATAGCCAAATTCATTTTGGCCAGCTTCCAGGTGGTGGGGTTGGACTCCTGTCCAAAGACGGAGATGTCTTTCAGCCCGCCCCCGTGAGCTTCGACAAATTTTTCGCTTTGCACAAACATGCCGCCGGAGCCACAGCAGGGGTCGTAAACCCGGCCTTTGTACGGAGTGATCATCTCAACTAAAATTTTGACCACCGATTGAGGGGTATAGAATTGCCCGCCTTTTTTGCCCTCGGCGCTGGCGAATCGAGAAAGAAAATATTCATAAACCCGGCCCAAAATATCTTTGGAACGATTTTCTTGATAGCCCATGCCGATTTTGCCGATAAGATCGATTACTTCGCCCAATAGGCGCTTATCGAGCTCGGGGCGCGCGTAACTTTTGGGCAAAACGCCTTTAAGAGACCGGTTGTCTTTTTCGATGGCCACCATGGCGTCATCTATCAGCTTGCCGATGACGGGTTGCTTGGCGCTGTCTTGAATGTGACGCCAGCGGGCCGTTTTGGGTACCCAGAAAATATTTTCGGCCCGGTATTCGTCCGGGTCTTCGGGGTTTCCAAAGCCCTTGTTTCCGTCTCGGACATGGGCTTCTTTCTCTTTGATTAAAAATTGATGCCGCTCATCAAAAGCATCGGAAATATATTTGAGAAAAATGAGGCCCAGGACAACGTGTTTGTATTCAGCGGCGTCCATATGGCCGCGAAGCTTATCCGCCGCCGCCCAAAGAGCCGGTTCAAAGCTTAAACCGGCGCCATTTGAATCCGTTTTTTCCTTAAATTTAGCGCGAGCCATACAGGAAAGATTCTACCAACCCAGAACTCTAAAACATATTGGTGGAACGTCCTTGGGGTCAAGACTCAACTTGATACTTCTTGGTAGAGGGGGTCCAGAATTTATTCCGCGTATCGGGCTCGGCTGACGGAATCCCCGTGGGTGGGGCGTTGAACGATTCATTTAGCGCTTCAATGAGGCCAGTTGCCGGGCCTCATCCTTGTGGCCGACGTCATTTAACAGCTTAGCCACGCGCTCACGCAACATCCCGTCGTCCGTGATGTCATAAATCAAAATGGAATACGCGATCAAGGCTTCGGGCCGGCGGTCCCTCAAAAAATCAAAGACGCCTTTGCGGGAATAATAAGTGCTTTGGAAATTCGTGACGGACACGGCCAAATAAAGCCTTTTTTCCGTCAGCGCCGGCGATGCGTCCGCTGTCCGGGCGACATTGCCGACCGCGCCGACGGGGACATGGCGGATGCCGTAGGCGCCGGGATCGCCGCTGCCGAAATAAGAAAGATAAATAGCCCCGGCGCCCCGGTCCTTCAGCCATCGCGCCAGGGCCGCCAGCCCCTGACCCCAGTCAACGCTCGAATCGGTGAAATAACGATGGGCTTTCGACGGACCTCCGGCCAATTCGTTGAAATACGAAAGAAAATACGGAGAGCATCTCGCCGTTGAAACCAACCCCGCCAGAACAAGAACAACGGCAACCGCCTGAATCTTGCGGGTTCTCGAAAGCAACTCCTTAAGCCCGGCCCCGGCCAATACCACGATGAAAGGATACGCGGGGAGAATGTAGCGATGGCCGATCTGAATCTTGGAAACGGACGTCACGAAAAAAAACGCCACGGGCATCAAAAGACAGGCGATCAAATACCCGTTGTCCTTGGCGCGCGCGAGGGCGCCCCGGCGCAACAGATTCCGGCCGAGGATGACGGCGCCTGCGACGGCCAAGACCAAGTGGCTGATATTGGTTTTCAGCAGCAGCAGCGCCGGATAGTACAACAGCCATCCCGTCGGGGAATAGTCGCCGAAGAAAAAGCTCCCGCGCCCGGCATCGAGCCGCCGCAGCGTCGCCGTCAAGCCCTCTTGATAAAAATGCCAATCAATCCCTTGATAAACAAGCGTAAACATGGCGGCGAACGACGCCGCGGCCAGCGCCGCGCCTCGAAAATGTTTCGTCGACAACCGCTTGCGGACAAGCCACAACAAGAGCAACGCTACGGGGAAAAAAAGAAGATTCGTGTATTTCGTCAAACTTAAAGCGGCCGATGAGACGCCCAATAAAAAAGAAACCTTGGCCGAAGGACGATCCGCCCAGATCAACGTCAACAGCGTAGAAGCCGTCAGCAGCGCGGCCGAAGGGAAATCTTTGGTGGCCAAAGCCGCATGGGCCAGAAGGTTGGGTTCGATGCAAAGCAACCCAACGGCGTAAACTCCCGAGCCCGGCCGGCAACGTTCGGCGAAAATAAACAGGCTGACGGCGAGCACTGGGAAAAAAACCAGACAGCCGCTCCACCGGCCGGCCGCCGTAATGAGGTCATGGGGGATAGAACTGCCGTAGATCAGGCGATCGGCGACCTCGTAAATCAGATGATCGAGATAAGCCCGGCCGGCCGGATCAAAAACAAGCGGGTGCGAACGCCCGGCCATCGACAACCAAGCGGCGGAGACCATTTCCGCCAACGGCGGATGGTCGAATCCCTGAAAGTGATAATCCTTACGGCTTAGGGCCGCATAGCCGCCGGCAATTTGCACCGGCTCGTCATAAGTTAGGGAGAGGCCGTTGATGGCGCGGCTTGTCCACCATAGGAAAAGAGCCGCCGAAGCGGCGACAACGACCCGAGTTAAATCGTTCCTACCCCCACCAATTTTTGGCCCAAGATTTGTTCCACCAGGAACGCACCGGAACCAATGTCGTCGTCTGCCAGCCGGGCTTTTGAAAATCAAGCACATGATTCCAAACCTCGTTCCAATTCTTCCCCCCGACCCAGGTCACCCAATCCCAATCGCCGGGAACGGAGGCGGAGGAGACGGCCCATTTCCAGTTCGTCGTCTTTTTCCATGAGCCGTTTAGCTTGTTGTCGCGCCATAGAACCCAGGCCCCGGCGGGCCAATCCCACCACCAACTGCCGTTTTTATGGCCATGATGCACCCAATGCGAAGACGAGGACTCGATCCAATTTTCCTTTCTCATTTTGGCGACCAGATCGTAGACGCCGTCCCATGAGTAAGCGTCCACCCAAGCGATCACATCCCAATCGCCGGTCACGACCCAAGCGCCGATGGCTTCGTCGCATTGCTGAAACGATTTCCAGACTTTCTCAGCCATGCCGGGCTTTGCTTTCATCAAAACGTACGCGCTGCGGTTTGTCCACTCCAAGGCAATATCCTCCTTAACAGAGTTTCGGATTAAAAATTCTTTTTTAGTTTATCAAAAGGATCGGGCTAAATAATGATTTAGAACTCGCCGGAAACGTTCAGGCCGCCTTGACTGCGGCAGCCGCTGGCATTGATGGCCAGCCGATGCACGCCGATTGCGGGAATATGCCGCAAGCCGTAGCTGACGCCCGCGCACCAGGGATTGGCCGGATCATCGAAACGCCCGCTGCCGATAACGCCGAGTCGCCCGATCTCAGGCGATACCTCCGCGCCCGCGCTGACGCGATACATGGTCCAATCGCCGCTTAAGCCCAATTGCGCGCCTGAGAGAACGGGCAGGTCAAAACCCAAATAATCGCCGAACGCCGTGCGCGAATCGCCGACATGAATACCGTCTCCGGAGAGTTGATTCAAGATTCGATCGCCGTCGAAACCGTCGGATGATTCCGGTTCGGAAGCGGCCGCGCGCAAGGCCGCATCTTGCGAAAGATCAGCGGTCAGACGATACGGCATCTGCCAAGACCTCAGCCACAAGGTGTAAACATGGCTCGATGAAAAATCAGCGGGCGAACCTTCGGGAAACGGCATCTCGCCGTCATCGGCTTGAGGATACGGTGGGCTCCCGGCATTCCTATACAGCGGCTTGCGGGGGCTCGGGGAAACCGCAGACTCATCTTCGGTATTTTCCAAGGCTTCGATAGGAACGGGCTTTTCAGAATGCCCGCGTTTTTCAGAGGCGGCTTCAAAGGTGCGGACGGAATCTTGGGCTAAACGCCCGGCATCCTCGGACGGCTCATCGGCCCAAGCCGTCAATGCCGGAAAGAAAAAAACGGCAAACAGGAATGTTCGCATTCATCTTAGGGTAACAGGGTCCCGGCGCGAATGCCAGGACTGCGGCTTTAGCCGGCGATGGCCGCGACGCCGGGCAAGGTTTTCCCTTCCAAAAATTCAAGCGTGGCGCCGCCGCCGGTGGACACATGAGAAAAGCTTCCTTCTGGAACGCCGGCCTTGCTGACGGCGTGGATGGTGTCGCCGCCGCCTAAAACCGTCAACGCTCCCGCTTTCGTGCGCTCGGCGATCAACCGGGCCAAGGCCGAACTGCCCCGGTCAAAAGGCGGCACCTCGATGACGCCCACCGGCCCGTTCCAAAAAATAGTTTTTGCGTTATTAATTTCCCGGCTGAAAACATCCAACGTTTTCGGTCCGACGTCCAAACCCTCCCAGCCTGAGGGAACGCCGGGATTTTCCGTAACCTTGGCTCCCTGGGGCCGGTCCAGGCCTTGGGCGATCCAATGGTCTTTCCTTAAAACGATGCGGCTGGAGCCGTTCTGGCGGGCCAGCAGCTCTTTAACCCGAGGCACCCATTTTTCCTCAACCGGCGAATTGCCCACTTCATGCCCCTGAGATTTCAAAAACGTGTACGCCAGAGCTCCGCCGATTAAAATTTTATCCACGCCCCGGTTGAGCAAATTTTCAATGGCGCCGATTTTATCCGAAACCTTGACGCCGCCTAAGAGCACCACAAAAGGCTTGGACGGATTGGTCAACAAAGCACCCAAAGTGTCGAGCTCTTTAGCGACCAAGAATCCGAACGCGCGCTTGGCCATCAGTCGGGGCAAAGCATCGGTCGACGCATGGGCCCGGTGAAGCGCGCCGAAGGCCTCCTGAACGAACACTTCGCCTAATTGAGCCAGGCCCCGAGCCAGATCAGCGTCGTTTTTCTCCTCGCCCGCGTGAAACCGAAGATTTTCCAAAACCAAAATTTCGCCGGGCTGCAATGTTTTCGCCCGCTCGGCAAGCTCAGGCGACGGGTAAGGTTTGTCCCAAAGCGAGCATGCCGTGACCGGCAATTTCTCACGCCGGAGAATTTGGTTCAACTCATCAACAACCGGACGCAGCGAATACTTGGGCTCCCAACCATTGGGGCGGCCCAGGTGGGAACAGATGATGACCGAGGCCTTTTTTTCCAAAAGCCATTTAAGCGTGGGCAGTGTGGCGTCAATCCTCTTTGGTTCGGCCACGCGGCCGGCGTCTAAAGCCACGTTATAGTCGACGCGCAGCAAAACGCGTTGACCGGCGATGATGTTGAGTTCTTGAAGCCTCATGAACCGGCGACGACGCCGCGCACCCTGGTCATGAAATCATCCGGATTGGAGGCCGCGGCCCGGCATTCATCAAGCTCCGCCCAGCCGTTGTTGTAGACCTCGAGCAGGCTCTGCAGGAAACTTTGCATCCCGTAATGGCCGCCCTGCTCGACGGCCTTGGGGATCTCCGAGATTTTATTGTCGGCGATCAATTTGCGCACGAAGGCCGTGCCCACCAAAACCTCGGACGCGGGCAGGCGCCCCCCCTCTTTCTTGCGGATGAGCCGCAAAGCGATGGCGCCGCGCAAAAGCTCGGCCAAACGCACGCGAAGCTGCGACTGTTCATGGGGCGGGAATAAATCAATGATGCGCGAAACCGTCTGCACCGCGTCCACGGTGTGCATGGTTGACATCACCAAATGCCCGGTCTCTGCCGCTTGAAGCGCCAAACGAACCGTTTCCAAATCCCGCAATTCCCCGATCATGATCATATCCGGGTCCTGACGCAGCGCATAGCGCAGAGCCGCCGGAAAATCGCGGAAATCTTCGCTCAATTCTCTCTGGCTGATCAGCGACTTTTTCGAGGTGTGGACGAATTCGATCGGGTCTTCAAGGCAGACGATGTGCTCAGCCATGTTCCGGTTGACATGATCGATCATGGCGGCCAAGGTCGTCGATTTCCCGGAGCCGGTGGGACCCGTCACCAGGATCAAACCGCGGTGTTCCTCCGCTAATTTGAGAACGGAGGGAGGCAATCGCAAGGACTCAAACGGCGGAATCTGGCTCGGGATCATCCTCAACGTGACCGCCGACAGGCCGCGCTCCAAATAAAAACTGCCCCTGAAACGCGCGCCTAGATCCCTTCGCTCGATCGAAAATTCAGCCGTCCCCTCTTTTTCAAGCGTTTCACGCTTGCGCTCGGTCAGCAAGGGATAAATTTCTTTTTTGATGGCGGCTTCATCCATCGCCGCGAAGCCGTCCAAGCGCACAATGCCGCCGTCCAAGCGCACGTGCGGAGAAAGGCCGGACTTGATATGAAGATCGCTGCCTTTCTTTTCGACGATTTTTTTAAGAAGGTCGTCGAGGAGAGCCACTATTGATCCCGATTATTTCAGCCGGCGGCTCGTGATGCGCAGGTAAGCCGGCTTCTTCAACAAATCATCCATGGCCTGCGGGCCGATTTCCGCAGGGATCTCGCCATCCCCTGCGACGCGCCCGGGGAACGAATGGCGCGACGGGCGCGCGCCCGGGCCGTTTCGCTGAAGCATTTCCTCGGATAAAACGGGCACTTTTCTGGAACCGCCCAGATGATGGGCGCGGGACAATGTCGAGAGACGTCCGTTTTTCTGCGGGAATCCCGTGGCGATCACCGTGACCTTGATCCGGTTCTCCAAACTCTCGTCAAAGGCTTGACCGTAAAACACATGCGCTTCCGGGCTCACCACGGAATGGACGAAACGCATGGCTTCCTTAATTTCAACGAAACGCACGCTGCGGCTGCCCGTGATATTGACCAGCACGCCGCGGGCTCCGTCGATGATGACATTCTCCAACAACGGCGAGTCAATGGCTGTCTTGGCCGCTTCAACCGCGCGATTGGGCCCTTCGCAGACGCCGATGCCCATGAGCGCCTCCCCGGCGCTGGTCATAATCGAACGCACATCCGCGAAATCCACGTTGATTTCGCCCGCGGTTGTGATGACGTCCGTGATCGCTTGAACCGCCTGTCTTAAAACGTCGTCGGCCATACGAAAAGCCTGATCCGTGGTCGTTTTCTCATCGATAATCAAAAACAATTTTTCATTGGGAATGACCAGCAAGGTGTCCACATGCTGGCGGATCTCCTTCATGCCTCCGTCCGCCTGCTGGGCCCGGACCCGGCCCTCATACTCGAACGGCCGCGAAACCACGCCCACGGTCAAGGAGCCCTGCTCTTTGGCGATTTTAGCCACCAAAGGCGCGGCGCCCGTGCCCGTGCCCCCGCCCATGCCGGCCGTGACAAACACCATATCCGCGCCGGCGATCACCTCGCGGATGGCCTCAATGGATTCCTCCGCCGCCTTTTTGCCCTGAAGCGGGTTGCCGCCCACGCCCAAGCCGCGGCTTAATTTCTCCCCTACTTGAATTTTCACATGCGCCTTATTGCGGCGCAAATCCTGGGCGTCCGTGTTGATGGCGATAAATTCGACGTGGCGCAGCCCGGCCTCAACCATGCGATTGACCGCGTTGCCGCCGGCGCCGCCGACGCCGATGACTTTGATGATTGCGGGCTGCTCTTTAAACTCTTCGGTCAGCTTGATGCGGACTTGGCTCAAGAAAATAATTCCTCGAGAAAATTGGTGAATTTGCGCGTCAAGCCTTTGCGCGATTTTGCGCCCAGGCCCAAATCGATTCCCGATCGGCCCCTGCTGCCGGCCTTATCGGTCCAAAGAGGCGGCTGCTGGATGAACTGAAGCAAAGACAGCGCCGTGGCGAAGGACGGGTTGCCCGTCAATTCCCCGGCCACCGTAACCGCCTGAAATTGCGGCAAACCGATGCGCGAAGGCACGCCCAAAAGCTCCATGCTGGCCTCAACCAAGCCCCGCATCTGAGAACCGCCGCCGGTCAAAATGGCGCCGCCGGGGACAATCACCTCAAGCCAGCCCGAAGTCTCCAACTCCTTCGCCACCATGGCGAAAATTTCCTCGATGCGAGGCTGAATGATCTCAACCAAGGTCCTCTTTTTGACGCGGCGAATCTCCCGCCCGTCGATGGCGTGAAACTCGACTTCCTCATCCGGAGAAATCAGGCTGGTCAGGCACGCGCCATGCTCCTCTTTCAAGCGCTCCGCATTGACGAGGGAGGTGCGCAGCGCATAAGCTAAATCTCGCGTCAAGGAATCGGAACCCAAAGACATTTCCTTGGAATGCCGCAAAGCGCCCTCGGAATAAACCCCGATGCCCAGCGTCTGGCCGCCGAAATCCAGCAGCAAGCAGCCCTGCTCTTTCTCCTCCTGAGTAACTGCAGCTTCCCCTAAAGCGTAAAGCCCGTAAACGATGCGGCTGACTCGAAAACCGGCTTGGCCGACGGCCTTGGCTACATTGTTCAAATGCGAAGCCGTCGCTGTTAAAATATGGACATCCGCCTCAAGAAGGGAGCCTTCCATGCCCACGGGATTAGGAACGCCCTTCTGCCGGTCCACCCAAAAATCCTGCGCCACCACATGAAGCACTTCACGGTCCTGGGACATGGGCACGGCCTGGGCGATGTCCAGCACGCTTTCAACGTCCGCGGCCGTGATTTCCTTGTCGGTCCGGGCGATATTGAAGGCGCCTTTATTGTTGAAACTTTGAATATGGCTTCCGCGAACCGCAAGAATCACTTCGTTGACCGGCGCCAAATCCGCGTCCTTGACCTTTTCTTCGCAGATTTCAATGGCCTGAGCGACGGCGCGGGCCGTTTCCGGAATATTGACCACGACGCCGCCGCGCAAGCCGCGGCAAGCGACTTGGACGCCGGCTAAAACCGTGATGTTTAATTCAGCGGGATCTTGCTTGGCCAGGATGGCCATGATTTTCGAGCTGCCGATGTCAAGCGCGCACAGCGTGTTGGATTTACCCATGAACCATCACCCTTCCCTCATTAATCAACCCGCCATCAATATACTTAAATTTCTCTTCATTATTTTGAAAATGACGGAGCAAAACGCCGAGCTTGGCCGCAATCGCGCCGAGTCGGCCCGGTTCAAGATCGGCCAAAGCCAATTCCAAGCCTGCCTCAGGCCCCAAACGAAAAAGGACGCGCCCGCGTCCCCGCAAATCCATGGCCGTAATTTGTCCGGCAGGCAGCAGCACGTCGTGAAGGCTCTCGGCCGCGGCCAGCGCGCGCCGCAACGCTTCGCCTTCCAAACCCGGCCCCACGCCGATCAGGCGGCCGGCGTCGAATCCCGACGGACAGGCGAACGCGAAGCCGCCTCGATCCAAACAAACGGTCCGGCCGCTGACGCGCGCGGCGGCCACGGGCATGCGAAACGCAAAATCAAGACGGGCGTTGCCGCCGAACACCAACTCCCACCAATGAACATGCACGTCCTTCAAATACGGATGTTTCCGGCCGAGATCCCGGGCCAACCCTCCGGCGCCCAAGGCGCAGCGCAGGCGGCTTTTGCCCTGCCAGCGTCCGATCACTTCATCGGTCAGAATTTTTTCCCAAGGAGCCTGAAAGTCATGGTTCTGATCGCGGTTGATCTCAAAACTTTTAACCGGAAGAATTTCCATCTCGCGAAGTTTCCCGGCGCCCAAGCGCGCGCCCGCGCCCAGCATCAACGCGACCAGCAGCCATTTGACGAGGCCCAGCTGGCGGCGCAATTGCCAGTATTTCCATTTTGAGCGCGAACGAAATTTCGCCGGTTTCACTTTTTGAATTCTCCCAGAAAGCGGACTTCGGGTTCAAGGCGGACGCCGAATTTTTCCTCAACCGTCTCCCGGACCACCCGCATTAAGGCCGCGACGTCCTCGGCGCGCGCGCCGCCTTCGTTGACGATGAAATTGGCGTGCCTCGGTGAAACGACCGCGCCCCCGACGCGTTTTCCTTTCAACCCCGCGGCCTCGATGATCCTTGCCGCAAAATCGCCGGTTGGATTTTTAAAAATAGAACCCACATTCTTGGTGTCGACCGGCTGCGTGGCCTTGCGACGTTCCATAAGGTTCCTTATCTTATATAGCAGGTCTTCCTTGGATTTTGCAACCGGGAACTTAAATAAGGCGCTCACGATAATATCCCCGCTTCCCTGAAACGAAGAGCGGCGATAGCCGAAATCGACGGATGAAGCCGCTTGATTTTTAAAATCTCCCACGGCCTGAGCATAGACCTCGACGCTCAATAGATGGTCCCGGATTTCTCCGTCCTTCGTGCCGGCGTTCATGAAGAGCCCGCCGCCCACTGTTCCGGGGACCCCGACCATGGCTTCCATGCCTTCGAAGCCGCGCTCAGCCAGCTCGGTGACGAATTTTTGAAGCCGGCAAGCCGCTCCCGCGCGCGCGCCGTCGTCGTCGTCAAAAACAATGTCTTTGAATTCGCCCGAAAGCCTGATCACCAACCCGCTCAGGCCTTGATCCGAAATCAACACATTGGACCCGAACCCTAATAACGTCACGGAAGCGCCGTTTTCCTTGGCCAAACGGCCAACTTTTTTTAATTCGCTTCTATCCTCGATCTCGGCGAAGTATTCCGCCGGGCCGCCGATCCCGAACGTGGTCAGCGGAGCCAGAGGGAAATTCGCTTTCAGGCGCGAGCCCAATAGGCGTTTAAGTTCCTCGGCGAGGCCCATGATGGACGGCGTCAACCGTGCATCCGGCGAGCAAGGTCCTCGCCGATTTTCCAAACATCGCCGGCGCCCACGGTCAAAAACGTGTCGCCGTGGCGCAAATCCTTTCTCAAATCAAGCGCCCTGCCGGGATAAGAAGCGCAGGCGACGCCCGCCTTCCTCAAAGCATCAAGAACCAACTTTTCGCTGACTCCGGGAATGGGCTTTTCGCTGGCCGAATAAATCGGGCAAACCCAGACGAAGTCCGCGCCCTTGAGCGCAGGTCCGAACAACCGCGCCAACTGCTTGGTGCGCGAATAGCGATGCGGCTGGAAACAAACGAGCAGGCGGCCGCGGGCGTAAAACTCGCGCGCGGCTTTAAGCGTGGCCGCTATTTCCGTGGGGTGATGGCCGTAATCATCAAGAAAAAGGACTTGCCCATGATGCCCCACAACCTCCATGCGGCGGCGAATGCCTTTATATTCGCCTAAAGCCATGGCGATGGACGGCCACGAAGCCCCGGCCAAATGCGCGGCCGCCGAAGCGGCCAGGGCGTTCAACACATTGTGGCGCCCGGGCACTTTCAGCGTCACCCGCGCCACGCGTTTGCCCTGCCACAAAACGCCGAACGAAAACCCGAACCCCCGTTTGGCCAAGTCAACGCCCTGACAGTCCGAATTCCTGCTCAGACCGTAAGTCACGGTCGGGCATTTCAGCTGCGGCAAAATTTTTTCCGACAGCACCGGGTCGTCCTGGCAAACAACGGCCCAGCCGTGAAAAGGCACCTGGCTCAAATGCTGCCTGAAAGCCGCTTCCAAGCGCGCCATGGACCCATAATGCTCCAAATGATCGTTATCCACATTGGTCGCCACTGCGATCCACGGAGTGGTCTCTAAAAAACTGCCGTCCGATTCATCGGTTTCCAAGACGAAAAAATCCCCTTTCCCCCAAAAAGCATTGGCGCGAATATTTCTGATCTCGCCGCCGACGATCACTGTGGGTTTTAATCCCGCGCGCTCTAAAATCCAGCCGATCATGGACGAAGTTGTGGTCTTGCCGTGCGTTCCGGAAACCGTGACCGCCCGCTTTAATCGTGATAATTGAGCCAACACGCTGCCCCGGCGCATCATGACGATATTGCGCCGCCTAGCTTCCAAAATTTCAGAATTGTCCTTAAGCGGCACGGCCGAGGAATAAACCACCATGGTCGCCTTTTTGGGAACATTCCTCCGGTGATGGCCGACGGCCACGGGAATGCCGGCTTTGCGAAGCTCCTCAATCATGCTCGTGGCCTTCAGGTCCGAACCCGATACGCGAAAGCCCATTCTCTTGAGCAGGAAAGCCAGGCCGCTCATGCCCGAGCCGCCGATGCCGATCATGTGGATGACGGTGGCTTTCGTCACAGCCCCATCCTATGATTTAGCGTTCAAAATCGCCATACTCAAATCTGCCAAACGCCAAATGAACTGACGAGAAATCCTATGATTCGCTCATGGATCATTATGCCGTTTTGCTCACCGATGCCCGACATTTTCAACCGCCCGCCATCGCCAAAGCGATCGCCGCCTTTAAAGGCATACCGCTCTACGATGCGGCGCGTTTGGCTAAAAAGTGCCGGGGCATTGTGGGCGAAGATTTGGAAGAAGAGCCGGCCAAAAAACTCGCCCAAGAACTTAAAACCACGGGGCTCGAAGGATTGATCGTGCCGATGGCTTCGTTAGCGCAGCTTCCCGTGGCCGAACCGATTGCTCAAATCGACCCGGACTCCAAGGGTTGGCGTTTTTTATTGAAAACGGGCCAATTTGCCACGGCTGATTCAACGGCGCTCTCGCTCATCACCGCCGTCGGCTGCGAAGAAATAACCGCCAAAACAACCGAGGTCAAACAAGGGCCGACCGTCGCCCAGAGGGCGATGAGCATCGGCCTGATGATGACGACCGGCCTGCCCATTAACATCGGCGGCAAAAACCCCATGGTTAAAAAAACCGAACATCAAACCAAACAGCTTTATTTCGCGGATATTTTTTTAAAGGACCCTCCGCGGCGCTTGCGCCTCGATGCCCAGGATCTTAACTACGCTTATTTGAAGGAGCGTAAGGCCTATAACGTTTTCAACAATTTCAAGGCTTTGCTGAACGACCTCATCAAAAGCGCGCCCGGCGCCAAATTAAATTTAGGCGCAACGTCGATTATTCAAGCCAAGCCGCTCTACGACCTAGGTTATGAATCCTTGGCCGACGGCGAACGCGAAAGCCGTTGGCTGCTGACGCTATGACCCGACGATTCTTTTGAGCCAAGCTTGAAGCTCAATTTTTACTTGGGGGTAGTTGGCGCGGGTCAGCTCGATTAAGCGCAGGTTGGCAATGTTTTTAATATCGTCGGTGAACGGCCGGCTCTTGGAGCGAATCGTTGCCAAAACCGGCTTGGCTTGATCCCTTAAACATTCCATCGCCAATCGCCGGAAGTTTTCGTTTTGAATTTCCATGGCGCCGATCTCATCGATGACGATCAACTTGATCGCCTGGTTTTGGCGGGCTGATGCGACGGCTCCGAGGCCCAGCTCCTCGAGCACCGCCAAATCCAGTCCATATTTATCCAGCCGTACGGCGGAGGCCATGCCCTTGCTCGCAAAAAGGCCCCTCTTGCCGTCCGGCAGGCGCATGATTTCAAAACCCCGCCGGGCTCCGTTTTCATCCCTCACCTCGATCGTCATGAAACCGCCCGCGCGGTCCTGATATTTTAAAAGGCATTCGCGAATCAGCGTTGTTTTGCCCACGCCCGGGGTTCCGACGATCAACAGATGTTCCATGGTTTCTATGGACGATGATGCAAAATTGTTAAACTTAGCTCCCGTGGAAACAGCCGAACTGAAACGAACTCCTCTCTACGAAATCCATAAAACCTTGGGCGCCAAAATGGTTCCGTTCGCCGGCTATGAAATGCCGATTTCCTATCGTTCCATCATTGATGAGCACAACGCGGTCAGAAAAGGGGCGGGCCTGTTCGACGTCTCTCATATGGGCCAAATTTTCGCGGGCGGCCTGAAATCCGGCGCTTTCCTTAATTATTTGCTGACCAATGAAATCGAAAACCAGCCTCTGGGGAGCGCCGTCTATACCCACATGAGCAATAAAACCGGCGGCGTGATCGACGACTTGATCGTCTATAAATTTTCGGAGCGCATGAATTTGCTGGTGGTCAACGCCTCCCGGATCGCAACGGACTGGGCTTGGATCAAGGATCACGGAAAAGACTTCGAAGTCGAGTTGTCCGATGAATCCCCCAATTACGGGATCGCGGCCCTCCAGGGTCCGGCGGCGGCGGGCCTGGCCGCGGCCTGGCAATCCGAAACCCAAAAAATCGGACGCTTCAAAGCGGGGGTGATTCCCTGGCATGGCCGCGATGTCATCATCGCGCGCACCGGTTACACCGGCGAAGACGGCTTTGAGTTCATCGCGCCCAACGACGTGATCGCGGATCTCTGGGACAGCCTCGCTCGCCTGGGCCGCTCATCGGGCGCGCCTTTTGAGGCCTGCGGCCTGGGGGCCAGGGACACGCTCAGGCTTGAAGCCGGGTATCCTTTATGGGGTCATGAACTCGATGAACACATCACGCCGGTAGAAGCCGGTTACGACTGGGTCGTCAAATGGTCCAAACCCGATTTTATCGGCAAATCCGCGCTGGAAGCAATGAAGCGTCAAGGCCCTTCGCGCAAAATTTTCGGATTTGCCGGAAAAACAGCGGGTCCGGTGGCGCGCCAAGGATGCGCCATCCTCACGCCGAACGGGCAACAGGCCGGCATCGTCACCAGCGGCAGTTTTTCCCCCACCTTGGGCAAACCCATCGCCCTTGGGTTTCTTAATAAAGAATTCTGGGGGCAAACCGATTTTGTTCTAAAACAAGGCGAGCGCTCGCTCAACGCGCAAGTCGCTGCCTTGCCTTTCTATAAAAGGAGCTAAGTTATGACGGACACCAGCCGCTTAAAATTCGCCAAAAGCCATGAGTGGGTGCGTTTAGAAGGCAAAGAAGCAACGGTGGGCATTTCGGACTTCGCCCAACAGGAAATACGCGATATCGTTTATTTGGAGCTGCCTAAAGCGGGCAAGGAACTCGCCCAAGGCGCGGTGGCCGGAACCATCGAATCCGTGAAAGCGGCTTTTGAAATTTACGCGCCCGTGGCCGGCCGGGTGATGGCGACCAATGAACAGGCGCTCAAGGACGTGGCGCTGGTGCACAAAGACCCCTACGGACAAGGCTGGCTGTTTAAGCTGGAGGTCAGCGACCCGGCGCAGCTCGATTCGTTGATGAATGAAAGCGCATACGCTAAAATGACTTCCGAAGGCCATCACTAGCGGAATTTCAAATCTCAAATTTGAAATTTAAGATCGGAAAAAAACGGGATGTCTGAAGAAAAATTGCTGAAAAAAATCGGGGTTAAAAGCCTTGAGGAGCTTTTGCCCCCCATCCCCAAAGAGCTTCTTTTTCCCTCCATCAATATTCCTGGGGCCAAGACCGAATTGGAATTTGACGCCCATGTGACGCAGCTCGCCGCCAAAAATAAAAACGTCGTCAATTTCTTAGGCGCGGGCGCCTACGATCATTTCATCCCCCAAACCGTATGGTCATTGGCGACGCGCGGCGAATTCTTAACCGCTTACACGCCGTATCAGGCGGAGGCCAGCCAAGGGACGCTGCTCTACCTATTCGAATTTCAAACCATGATCAGCGAGTTATTCGCCATGGACGCGGCGAATGCCTCGCTCTACGATGGAGCCACGGCCCTCGCTGAGGCGGTGATTTTGGCGCGGCGCTGGTATAGCGAAGAATTGGCCTTAACGCCGCGGAAAGTTCTAATCCCGCGCGCCCTGCATCCTCAATACAAAGCCACGCTGGCCACTTATTTGCGCAACCTCAACGTGGAGATCGTGGAAATTCCTTATGACCGGGCCACGGGCAAGCTGGCCCTGCGCGTTCTGCAGAACGCGCTTCAAGACCCCGGTGTTTTCGCGTTCGTGGCCGGCCAGCCGAATTTTTTGGGCATTTTGGAAGACGTGGACGCCTTAGCCGAGCTCCGGCAAAAAACCCAGGCCCTCTTCATCAGCGTGGTCAATAACCCCATCACGCTGGGCTTGCTCAAGCCCCCCGGCGAGTATAACGCGGATATCGCGGTGGCCGAAGGCCAGCCGCTGGGACTGCCGTTGAATTACGGCGGCCCTTATCTGGGCCTTTTTGCGGTCAAGCAAGCGCTGGTGCGGCGCATGCCCGGACGCATTTGCGGACGCACCGTCGACGCCCAGGGCAAAACCGGCTATACCCTGACGCTGCAAACCCGCGAACAGCATATCCGCCGCGAGAAAGCCACGTCCAATATTTGCACGAATCAAACGCTTTGCGCTTTGGCGGCCACCATTTATCTCTCCCTCTTGGGCCCGGAAGGTTTAAGAGAAGCGGCCGAACTGACGTTTTCCAAAGCCCATGAGCTTTGGGGGCGCTTGGCTGCGGATAAAAATTCGGGCCGTCCGCTGTTCGAGCATGAAGAATTTTTCCAAGAATTTCCTTTTGAATCGAACATGACGCCCGAACGCCTGGAAGCGGCGTCTGCGCAGACAGGGCTCATCGCCGGTTTTCCGTTAAATCGCGATTTCCCGGAATTAAGCAACTCAATCCTGATCGCGTGCACGGAAAAGACCACGCCGTTGATGATGGATCAATTGGTTAATTTTCTGGGCCGTTCAACAATAAAAACCCCGATAAAGGAAACGATTTAAATGTTGCCGACTTTATACGAGCTCTCGACCGAAGGCCGCCGGGCTGTTCGCTTCCCCAAAGGGTCCACGCACCCCTGGCAAAAAATTCCCTCCGGACTTTTGCGCACAAAAGCGCCCAAGCTTCCCGAAGTGACCGAGCTCGATGCCGTGCGTCATTTCACCCAAGCCAGCCAGCTCAATTACTCGGTGGATACCCAGTTTTATCCTTTGGGTTCATGCACCATGAAATACAATCCTAAAGCCTGTTTCCGCCTGGCCTTTCATCCGGCATTCGCGGGCGCTCACCCGGAATCCCCCGCCTGGGCTATTCAAGGGACGTTGCGGGCGGTCAAAGATTTTGAAAACGGCCTGCTTGAGATCACGGGCATGGATGCCATCACCTTAGCGCCGGCCGCCGGCGCGCACGCCGAATTGGTCGGCATTTTAATAACCAACGCTTATTTCAGGGATAAAGGCGAATCCAAACAGCGCAAAAAAATCATCATCCCGGACTCGGCCCACGGCACCAATCCCGCCTCGGCGGCCTTAGGCGGCTATGAAGTGGTTACGATCAAATCCAACCGGCGCGGCCGCATCAATCTCGAGGATTTGAAAGCCCACCTGGATGAAACCACGGCCTTGGTCATGATGACCGTGCCCAACACCTTGGGGCTTTTTGAAGACCAGATCATGGAAGCGGCCCGCTTGGTCCATAACGTCGGCGCGCAAATGTATATGGACGGCGCCAATATGAACGCCTTGATGGGCATCGTCAAACCGGGAAGTTTAGGTTTCGACATGATGCATTTGAACCTGCATAAGACGTTTTCCGTTCCTCACGGCGGCGGCGGCCCGGGAGCCGGCGTTCTTCTCGTTAAACGGCACCTTGAGCCTTTTTTGCCTGTGCCCAGAATCGCGGAAAAAAACGGGGAATTGACCGTCGAAGACAACGCTCCTAAATCCATCGGCCGCATCCGCTCGTTCCATGGCTCCACCGGCAATTTACTCTGGGCCGCGGCTTACCTCGACCTTCTGGGCAAAGAAGGCGTTTTCGACGTCTCCAAACAAGCGATTTTAAATGCCAACTATTTGCGGGTGCTCTTAACAGAAGCCGGCCTGACGCCCTATGACGACGGGCCCTGCATGCATGAAGCCGTATTCACCGTCGACCCTAAAAAACTCAACGGGGTTCGCACCTTGGATATCGCCAAACGATTGCTTGATTTCGGTTTTTACGCGCCGACCGTTTATTTCCCCCTCATCGTTCCCGAAGCCATCATGGTGGAGCCCACGGAAACCGAATCCCCGGAAACGTTGGAAGCCTTCGCTCAAGCCGTCAAAACAATTTTGGAAGAAGCCCGGACCAACCCGGATCACGTCAAATCCGCGCCCCACAAGCTTCCCGTGCGCCGCTTGGACGAAGTCACCGCAGCCAGAAGCCCGGTGCTGCGCTGGCGTCAATAGCGCGCCACGGACCTCTCTCCGACGATAAAGTTACTTTTGGCATTCTCCCCGATGCCCTCGTACCCCACGATTTTGCCCCAAGATGGACACTTTTTGGACACCAACCGGAGGCGTACCCCGCTTTGAAATAATGATTTTTCTTATTGCAAAAAGTATGTTATTTTTGCAATAATAAAAATGGTCATTGCAATGAAAGATTTATGGACATAAACGCCTTCCAGAAAAGCTCTAGCGGCCGGCTTCATAAGGCTTCTGCAGGTTATTGGTATTTTGCTCCCAATCCTTTGCCGCCTCAAAAAATGCCGGACTTTAAGGGAGAACTTTTGGCGGCCATTTCAGCGGCGGATAGGGAACTTGGCCATTTGCGCGGCCTCATTGAGTTTTTACCTAATCCTGACTTAATTATGGCGCCTTATGTAAGGCGCGAAGCGGTTCTAAGCTCCAAAATCGAAGGAACGCGATCGTCCCTTTCCGACCTTTTTTATTACGAGGCATCCGGCGAATCTAAGGACATTGAAGACGTGCGTGAAGTCTTGAATTACGTCCATGCTCTCAAAGAGGGCATGGCAGGCTTAAAGCGCCTGCCCTTATCCTTACGACTGGTTCGCGAAATCCATAAGGTTTTAATGCGGGGCGTACGCGGCGATATAGCTACCCCCGGGGAGTTGCGCAGGAGCCAGAATTGGATTGGACGGCCAGGCAGCGCTTTGGAAACAGCGACCTATGTGCCGCCCCCGGCAGAAGAAATGCACGATTGTCTTTCGGATTGGGAGAAATTTTTGCATCTTCGGGATGATTTACCTATTCTTGTTAAATGCGGCTTGATGCACTATCAATTCGAAGCTATCCATCCCTTTTTGGATGGCAACGGGCGTGTGGGCAGGCTTTTAATTTCGCTTTATTTATTCGAACGTGGGCATCTTCCCCATCCAGCTCTCTACTTGAGCGGTTTTTTTGAAAAGTACCGCCGTGAGTATTACGATGGGCTTCTTTCCGTTAGCCAACGCGGGGATTGGGCGGGGTGGCTGGCTTATTTCTTAAATGGGGTGGCGACACAGTCCGGCCTGGCCGTTCAATGCGCTAAACGGCTCCTTAAGCTTCATGAGGATTACTTGAAAAAAATATCCCAAGATAAAAACAAAAAACGACTGACAATACTTATCGATGAACTTTTTAAAAATCCCTACATTACGCTTAAAAGAAGTTCCGAACTGACTAAGGCAGCCTTTAATACCGCAAAAGCGGACATGGCCTATTTAAGCCGCTTAGGGTTCGTTAAAGAGATTACCGGCCAACGGCGCAATAGGGTGTTTTGTGCCGGGGAAGTATTAAAAAGCATTGAATCCGGCGAATAGCCGGTTTCGGCTTATATAAGTTTGCTTTCAGGAGCGGCTATCGGCGTTTATAAATCTTTAGGATTTAATCCGCCGCATGCTTCTTTGATGGTTTCTAAAATTTTGTCCTTGCTCAGCGGCTTCTCGATGAAGCCGTCGATTTCACTGCGGATCGTATCCTGGGATGAGCTGTCAAAATGCTTGGCCGTGATCATGACCACCGGGATGGATCGAAGCTCCTCTTTCATCCGAAGCACACGGATGGCGTCCCAGCCGTTGACCTGCGGCATCCGGTAATCAAGGAAAATCAAGTCGGGTTTCTCCAAAATCGCCAGCTCCACCGCGTCCCAACCGCTGGCCGCTTCGAAAACCTGGCAGTCGTAGCTCGCTAAAATTTGGCGAAACCACAAACGTTGCTCCTCATCGTCGTCCGCGATTAATATTTTGGCCATACAACCTCCTCCTATCCTCAATGACTCTCCCGCAACGGACCAAGACGTTCAAACCAATGTTCCATTTCAACGAGATGACGCTCAACGGCCTGCGCGGATTTGGCTGCTGCGGCTTTTTCCAGGGCCGCGCCGATTTGGCCCAATGAATCGAAACCGTAACTGCCTGAAACGCCCTTGATTTTGTGCCCGGTATGCTCGATCAATAAAAAATCCTTCCGGGACAGGGCCGAACGCATCTGACCGATATCGGCGCGCCGATTCGTCAAAAAAATAGGGATCAAATCCCTGATCTCCACGTCAACGCCGTCGCCCTCGCGATCGTCTTGCGATCCGGCCGCCAAAAGCGCGGGCGACCCGATATGCGCCAAAACAGCCGGCAGAAGAACGCTTTTCTTAATGGGCTTGGCCAAATGAAGGTTGCAGCCGGCGTCCAGACAGCGGCGAATCTCTTCATTTAACGCATAGGCGGTCAAGGCAATGATCGGCACCGGTGGCCGGCCGTGCTCTTTTTCCCATTGACGGATCGCCACCGTGGCTTCATAACCATCCATCTCCGGCATTTGCATATCCATGAGGATGAGGCCGTAATTTCCGGATTTAAACATCGCTAAAGCGGCCCGGCCATCCTGGGCGATATCGATACGGCAGGATAAATTCTTCAGGTAGGTCAACACCACGAGCCGGTTGTCTTCAGCATCCTCCGCCAATAAAATTTGAGGCGACGAGGCCGCCGGAACCGGACCAACGGCGGGCGGCGGCTCAACGGCAGGCATCGCCAATTTTTGGCCGGCGCTCGACAGAGCGTTCCAAAGTTCCGACCTGCGGACCGGTTTAATCACATAAGCGAGAATATTGAGGCGCTGAGACCCCATCATCTCCGCGGCTCGATCAAGCGCGGTTAGCATCATGATCGTCGTGCCGACCGTATCGCGCATCGCCTCAAGCTTGGCGACGAATTGCAGCCAAGAATAATCCGGCAGACTGCCGTCAACGAGCAAAATGTCATAGCGGCGGCCCTCCTGCTGCGCCTCTTGAAGTTTGCCCAGGGCTTCTCGAGCGCCCGCAACGGACGTCACCTGGGCGCCGCAAGGTTTGAGCATTTCTCCGATCACGGCCTGCGTTGCGGCATGATCTTCGACCAACAACAGCCGGCGGCCGGCTAAACCGGGAGCTGCCGCCGCATCGTCGTCTCCCTGCTGAGGTTTCTCAAAAACCGCAGAAAAAAAGAACCGGCTGCCCTGGCCTTCCCTGCTTTCGAACCAAATCCGCCCTCCCAGAAGCCCGACCAAATGACGCGCAATGGTGAGTCCTAAGCCGCTGCCGCCGCGATATCCGGCCGCAAGGGTTGACGCTTGGGTAAAGGCTTCGAAAATTTTATCCTGCTTGTCCGCGGGAATACCCAAACCGGTATCCGCGACCATAAAACGCAAACAGTTGCTATTGCCGCCGGGGTCTTTTTCCACCGTGACGATCACTTCGCCACGATCCGTATATTTGACGGCATTGCCGACGAGATTGAGCAAGATATGCCGCAAGCACCCCGGGTCTCCGATCAGCATGCAGGGCACATCCGGCTTGATGTCAGCCACCAACTCCAATTGTTTCCGGCTGGCCCGAATCGCCGCGATTTCGCAAACCATGGCGACAATCTCTTCAAGGTTGAAGACGATCTTCTGGACCTCCATCTTGCCCGCCTCGATTTTGGCGAGATCGAGAAGATCGTTGATCTGATCCATCAGCGTGCCGCTGGCCTTGGTCAACGTCTGCAGGAATTTGCGCTGTTCGGCGTCCAACCGCGTCTCGGAAAGAATATCCGCCATGCCGATAATGGCGTTTAGCGGGGTTCTCAACTCATGGCTGATTTTGGCCAAAAACCGGCTTTTAGCCTCATTGGCCTCTTCCGCCTGCTCTTTGGCTTTTTGCAAATCCTCCTGCGTCCGCCGGCGCCAATCGACCTCCGTTTGCAATCGTGTCTCGGATTGCCTCTGTTCGGTGATCGCGGCGGCCAGGCTTAAACCCATGGCGCTTAGAAAACCGACAAAAGCCTGAAGAAAAAGCAGCGACTCGCGAAATTCGCCTTTAGAAAAAGGACCCAATTCGTGCATGGTTCCCACAACAGCGCAAGCGCTGATCAACAGACAGCAAAAGGAAACGCTGAAGGGGCCGAATCGAAACGCCGCCCAAAAAATATGGGCCATCAGCACGAAGGCGATAGGATAATAAGCCGCTCCGACTTTCAGCACGCCGCCGAAAACCACGATGGAGGTACCCAGCGTGGCCGCCGTCAAAACAACGGCTTCCAACACCCGGCTCCCGGCCCATGAGATCGGCGTCAAATACCGGCCGCTCAGAAAAAGAGGCGCGATCAACAGAACGCCGACCAAGTCCCCGATCCACCACGTCAGCCAGGCGTAGGGAGCATGGCTCCATGGAAGGAATCCTCCATGAACCAGGGTCGCGATCCCGATCGAAGCGGCGATGGTGCAGACCGCGGCTTCAATGCCGACGAACATTAAAACGCTGCGCGCCCTGTCAAGCAGCGATCGCCGGCCGATTATTTTTTGGATCAGATAAGACCCCAGCGCAGCCTGATTCGTCGAGCCTGTGGCAATGCAGAAACTCAACCACAACGACGACCAGGCGAACGGATTGTGTTCGATAAAAAACCAGGAATTCGCGATGAACGAACCGAGCCAAATGCCGGGCCAAAATTGATTGCCCGCAAAAAGCAACGCCACCAAAGCGATTCCGGATGGAAACCAAACGGCGCAAACATTGCCGGGATCGATCGCCAGAAGAAACCCCAACTTGGCCGTCGCTACATAAACGGCGGCGATCGCCGCGTTCACCGCGCTTTCCTTAAGAAACGGGATAAAACGGCCGGAATCGATTTTCACGAAGCATCCGCCTTGCCGGCCATCAGCTCTTTAATTTTGGCCAGCAGACGAGTGGGCTTGATGGGTTTGGTCAAATAAGCGTCGGCGCCCAAATGAAAGGCCGTTTCCGTGCTTTTGATGGTATCCGCCGAAGTCAACATGATGATGCGCAGAGGTTTGGAGGAAGGGCCTCCCTTTAAATAGGCCAATAAATCAAGACCGTCCAGGTTGGGCATATACACATCCAGGATGACCAAGTCCGGCTGCCAACGCCGCACCGCAGCCAAACCCTCATGCGCTTGCGTAGCCATTTCCACCTGATAGCCGTTCTCATCGAGCAGGGCCTGGATGAATTTGACGACTCCCTCGTCGTCGTCGATAACCAATACTTTTGTTTTGCCGGACATGCCTCCCTCGCTTTCAATATAAACCATCAAGATTAGCCCATTTTCCCCGGATGCGCCAGGGGAGCCGCCCTTGATTTCCGGGGAGGCATCGCGTATTTGTTGGATAATAGACGTCATGATCATTCGCAGCGATCCTCCCGCATACGCAGCCGCCAATATGGCCGCCGACCGCGCGCTGTTCGAACAAATAAAACGCGGCCAAAGCGAGCCGGTCATCAGGCTCTACAAATGGAAGGAAACCTCGATCACGATCGGTTTCAGTCTGTCCGCCGATCATCCGCTCGTGACGCAATTCGGCATTGCGGCCGTTAAACGGCCCACCGGAGGAGGGTTGGTTATTCACCGGCCCGAAGGCGAAGTGACGGTCTGCGTCACGGCCGAACGGCCCCATCGCCGGTCCATTAATGAAATTTACTTGGCCATCCATGAACCCTTGGCCTGGGCGTTGAACAAACTTGGGTTTCCGGTTGAGCTGTCCATGCAATGCCCCCCGAAAAGCCCGCCCGCGGCCCTGCCTTCCTGCTTCGATGATCCTCCCTCCCTTTACGACGGCCTGATCAACGGCCGCAAAATTTTAGGCGGCGGTTTGCGCTTAGCCGGCGATTGCTTCATTTATCAGGGCACGATCAAGATCGCCGGGCTTCAACAAGAAACGCTGGCTCAGACGCTGCGCTCGTGCCCTTTGCTGGCCGAAAATATTTTCCTTCAAAAGGCCAAACAAGTAGAATCATATTCTGCCCAGCGATGCGCGCCCGGCATCGGGGCCAATCAAGTCCAGAGCCCTGGACTTTAACGAGGGAGGTTCCATGATCGCTTTCGTGCTGGTCAAACTGGCCGCAGGCTTGGAGCAAAAAGTTCTTTCCCAAATCCGGCAGGTCAAAGGCGTGCAGGAAGTTTATTTGACCTTCGGCGGATGGGACGCCATCATCACGGCGGAAGCCGATACGCTCGATAAACTCTCCGGTCTCGTGGTGCGCGAAGTGCGCGCCATCCACGGCGTGCAAACCACGGAAACGTTGGTGACGACAAACATATAAGATTACTCCCATGGGCTGGCTGACCCGGCTTCTCTCCTCCTCCATCGGGAAAAAAACCTTGGTGGCTGCGGCCGGTCTGTTGCTGTGCGGTTTCCTCATCACGCACTTGGCCGGCAATCTGCTGCTCGTTGCCGGAGAAAATTCCTTCAACCGCTATGCCGAGGCCCTGGAAAGCAACCCGTTGATCATTCCGGCGGAGCTTGTCCTGGCCCTTTTATTTCTGGGCCATATCGTGATGTCGCTTAGGGTCAAATACGAAAATCGAAAAGCCAGGCCGGCGGCTTATGTTATGAGCGTGGCCAAAGGCGGCCGGACTCCGGGATCGCGCACCATGATCTACTCCGGTTTGATTCTGCTCGCCTTTGTGATCATCCACATTAAGACGTTTAAGTTCGGCGACAAATCATTCGGCCTTTACCGGCTGGTCATCGACTCTTTTCAAAACAATCTCTACACCGCCTTCTATGTGCTGGCCATGGCGCTGCTGGGGTTTCACTTAAGCCACGGTTTCTGGAGCGCATTTCAAACCTTGGGGGTGAGCCATCCTAAATATACCCCCCTCATCAAACGCACGGGCCTGGTCTTCGCCGTCGTGATCGCCGGCGGGTTCGCTTTCCTGCCGCTTTGGGCCCGTTTTAGCGGCAGTTCCATGCCATGACGGAACTCAACTCCCGCATTCCGTCCGGCCCTCTGGACCAAAAATGGGACAAGCATCGTTTTGACTTAAAACTGGTCAACCCAGCCAATAAACGCAAATTCGACATTGTCGTGGTGGGCACGGGTTTAGCCGGCGCCAGCGCAGCCGCTTCTCTCGCCGAACTCGGCTACAATGTCAAAGTCGTCTGCCTACAGGACAGCCCGCGCCGCGCGCATTCCATCGCAGCCCAAGGCGGCATCAACGCCGCAAAAAATTATCCCAACGACGGCGACAGCGTCCGGCGCCTCTTCTACGATACCATCAAAGGCGGGGATTTCAGGTCCAGGGAGGCCAATGTTTACAGACTGGCCCAAATCAGCAACGCGATCATCGATCAATGCGTAGCTCAAGGCGTGCCCTTCGCCCGGGAATACGGCGGGACTCTGGCCAACCGCTCTTTCGGCGGCGCCCAGGTTTCAAGGACGTTTTATGCCCGAGGCCAAACCGGCCAGCAGCTTCTGTTGGGCGCTTACAGCGCCTTAATGCGCCAGGCAGGGTTGGGCCAGGCGACAATTTTCCCCCGGCGGGAAATGCTCGATTTGGTGATTGTCGACGGTGCGGCGCGCGGCATTGTGGCGCGCAACCTGGTCACCGGAAAAATCGAAACATACGCCGGCCATGCCGTGATTTTGGCCACCGGCGGCTACGGCAATGTTTTTTACCTCTCCACCAATGCCTTATCCTGCAATGTGACGGCCGCCTGGCGGGCGCATAAACGCGGGGCCTTTTTCGCCAATCCCTGCTACACCCAAATCCACCCGACCTGCATCCCGGTTTCCGGAAACCACCAATCCAAACTGACCCTCATGAGCGAGAGCCTGCGCAACGATGGGCGCGTGTGGGTGCCCAAAACAAAAGGGGACAAGCGCCCCCCGTCGGCCATCCCCGAAGAGGAGCGCGATTATTATCTGGAGCGCAAATACCCCAGTTTCGGCAATCTGGTGCCGCGCGACGTCGCTTCAAGAAACGCCAAGCAGATGACCGATGACGGGCGGGGCGTGGGCGAAACGGGTTTATCGGTGTACCTCGATTTTACCGACGCCATCAAACGCCTCGGAACCGATAAAATCCGGGAAAAATACGGCAATCTCTTCGACATGTACCGGCACATCACCGCTGAGAACCCCTATGAGACGCCGATGCGCATTTACCCGGCCGTTCATTACACCATGGGCGGCTTATGGGTGGACTACAATCTCATGACCACGATCCCGGGCCTGTTTTGTCTGGGGGAAGCGAATTTTTCCGATCATGGCGCGAACCGTCTGGGGGCGTCGGCTCTGATGCAGGGCTTGGCGGACGGCTATTTCGTCATCCCGTATACGCTGGGCGGATACCTGGCCTCATCAAAATTGCCGCGCGCCGACGCTCATCCGGCGTTCAAGGAAACGGCGGCCGCCGTCGAAGAAAAAACCAAAGGGCTGCTTGCCGCCAACGGCAAACGAACGCCGAATGATTTTCATAAACAACTCGGCGCTCTCATGTGGGATTATTGCGGCATGTCCCGCAATGAAAAAGGCCTCAAATCACTCCTGGCTAAAATCCCTGAAATCCGCGAGGAATTCCGGACCAACGTCAACATCGCGGGCGGCAGCGACGATTTCAACCAAACCTTGGAAAAAGCGGGCCGGGTAGCCGACTACCTGGAATTCGCCGAACTCATCGCGCGCGACGCCTTGGAGCGCCGGGAATCGTGCGGCGGGCATTTCCGGGATGAATACCAAACGCCCGACGGCGAAGCCAAACGCGACGATCAAAATTTTTGCCATGTGGCCGCTTGGGAATTTAAAGGCGTGGGCCAAACGCCGCTGCGCCACCAGGAACCCTTGGCCTTCGAGGACGTTCATTTGACCCAAAGGAACTACGCCTAATGAATTTCACGTTAAGGGTTTGGCGGCAAAAATCCCCCGGCGCGCCGGGCAAACTGGTGGCTTACGAAGCCGACAACGTGACCGGCGACATGTCCTTTCTGGAAATGCTCGACATGGTCAACGAGAAGCTATTGGCCAAGGGCGAAGAACCCATCGCCTTTGATTCCGACTGCCGCGAAGGCATCTGCGGCATGTGCAGCTTGGTCATCAACGGCCGGGCGCACGGCCCGCAGAAAGGGACGGCCACGTGCCAGCTCTTTATGCGCTCCTTCAAAAACGGCGCCACCATCACCATCGAACCGTTCCGTGCCGCCGCCTTTCCCCCCGTTAAAGATTTAACGGTCGACCGTTCGTCGTTCGACCGCATCATGGCGGCCGGCGGTTTTGTCTCCGTCGGCACCGGGCAAGCCCCGGACGCCAACGCCACGCTGATTCCAAAAAATACCGCCGAAGCGGCGATGGATGCGGCCGCTTGCATCGGCTGCGGCGCCTGCGTGGCCGCCTGCCCCAATGCCTCGGCCATGCTGTTCGTTTCAGCCAAGGTTTCCCATTTGGCATTGCTGCCGCAAGGCGCGCCGGAGCGTGACCGACGGGCGCCGGCCATGGTCCGTCAAATGGATGCCGAAGGTTTCGGCAATTGCTCCAATGAAGCCGAGTGCGAAGCCGCCTGTCCCAAAGAAATCAAACTCGGCAATATCGCCCGATTGAACCGCGAATTACTTCGCGCCGGATTTTGTTCGCAAGAAGAAACGAAGAAAACCGGCGGCGGGTAATGGGTAGTTACAAAATTTACACGAAGAAAGGCGACGCGGGCGAAACCGGGCTTTTAGCCGGAGGGCGGGTTGCGAAAAACCATCCATCCATCGAAGCCTTGGGCGCCTTGGATGAAGCGATTTCCATATTAGGCATGGTCCGGGCCGGTTTAACCCGGCGCCCGTATGCGGCTGAAATCACCGTCATCGAAACCATGCAAAAAGTTTTCTTTTATCTCGGCAGCGTCGTGGCCCGCGGCGGCACAATGGGGAAACCATGGCCCCAACACCTGGCCAAAGAGCTCGAACAGGCCATCGATCGCATGGACGGCGAATTGCCGGAGCTCAAAAATTTCATCTTGCCCGGCGCCGACGCCCTATCCGCCAACATTCACCACGCCCGCAGCATTGTCAGAAGGGCCGAGCGCCGCCTGGCGCCCATCCTTGCCCCGACGCCCGCTAAGGAGACCCTGGTCTATGTCAACCGTTCCTCGGACTACCTCTTCGTGCTGGGGCGCTGGATCAGCCAATGTGAAAAAAGCCGGGAGATTCTCGTTCATCCGGACTCCTTGATACCCTAAGGCGACATGAATACGGCCGTCTACCGTCGAGAAAAACACTGGCGCCCGAGCCCGATCAGGGGTACACTAATAGAGACCCTACGGTCCCTGATTATGGCGCGGTTTCTCTTGTTGTCCTTATTATTACCGGTGAGCGCCCGGGCTCTGCATATCCCTGCGGGCGCGGAACGCGTCCCTTTTGCCGCTGAAATTCTGCCGCGGGAAGACACCATGAATTTTTGGGCATATGAGAACGCCGGGCTGCGCTATATCCCGGCGGCCACCGTGGCCAAAATTTTCGGCGCCAAAATTCATCGCTATAACAAAAGCAATTCCATCGAATTAAGACTGAAGGATCACAAACGCTTGACCTTCAACGTCAACGCCAACAACGCGCTGTTGGGGTCCAAATCCATGGCGCTGCCCAAGCCCGCTCTGCTGAGCCCCGACGGCAAGGAAATCCTGATCCCCCTGTCCGTCCTTCATTTGAAAACGTTGAAATCTTACGTGGGCATGGAAACCGAGGCCGCGGCCGCCAACAAAGTGCGCTTGTACTTCGTCCAAGACGTGGACGCCCCGGAAATCGAGGAACGCGCCCGGGAAACCTGGATCAGATTCCGGCTCCCCTCGGATTTGCGCCACTATGAAATCACCTATCATCCGGCCGGGCAAACTCATCAAAAACCCTACCTGGCCGTGCATTTTCCCTACAGCCGCCTAGCCGCGGGGCAACACTCCTCCGGGAAAATTGCTCCCGCGTATCGCGGCCGGTGGAAGGCCCTGCCTGATCCGGTTGAAAATTCCCTCGTTTTTCACTTTCCGGTCGATGCGGCAATCGCCTTCGGGGAAATCGACGCCACGGAAGAAACTTGGCCCCGGCGCAAGCTGAAAATAAAAATCACGAAACCGGCGCCGTTGATGGCGGCCTCGCTGGTGCAAATAGCGCCGCTGAAACCGACCCCGCCGGCAAAAATCCGTGCCGCTACGCCGACGCTCAAAAAAGAGCCGGCCGCGGTAACCTTAACGCCTGCGCCGCCGGCCATCGCTTCGCCTCGGTTGCACGCGGGCAAAAAACGATTCGTGATCGTGCTCGATGCCGGCCACGGCGGAAAAGATTCGGGCAGCACCAACAAAAAAGGAACGCGGGAAAAAGACATCAACCTGGTCATGGTGCGAAAAATCGAAACGGCGCTTAAACGAAAAATGCCGGATGCGGAAATCATCCTCTCTCGAAACCATGACCGGACCCTCGATCTCGACAGCCGCGTCGGGATCGTGCGCAAACGCAAACCCCATATTTTCGTGTCGATTCACGCCAACGCCTCGAAAAGCAGGAACAAAGGCGGTTTTGAAATCTATATTCCGGCGAATGTCTCCTCCAAGGCGGCCAGAGCCGAAGCCGCCGGCTGGGAAAAAACCGACCCCAGGCGCTCCATCAAAATCGAGCCGGAAAAAGCCGTGATCCGGGAGTCCGAACGATTGGCCGCGTCCGTCAACGCCATGCTGGGCAAGCGTCTGGGGCGCAGAATCGAAAATCGCGGGATCTTGAAAGGCGATTTCCACGTCATCCGTGAAGCCGGCACTCCGGCCGTTTTAATCGAATCCGGTTTCTTGACCTATGACAAAGATGCGCGCCTGCTCGAATCCCCCGCCTTCCAGGAGACATTCGCTCAAGCGACGGCCGAGGGCATTATCAATTACTTCAAGCAACCCCGTAAATAACCCTCATTCCTTTGATCAAACAGCGAACCGATTCCTTGCGAGAGTTGCCGATCGGGGTCTTTGACTCGGGCATCGGCGGCCTGACCGTGCTGCGCGGCTTGATGTCCGAGCTCCCCCATGAACGCTTCGTGTATTTCGGCGACACGGCGCGCGTGCCCTACGGCACAAAATCTCATGACGTTGTTTTGCGTTATTCCAAAGAAATCGCGCATTATCTCCTGGGCCCCAATCCCAAAAAACCCGCCGTCAAAATGATCGTGATCGCCTGCAATACGGCCTCCGCGCATGCCGGCGCCGCTTTGGCGAATGAACTGCCGGCGCCGGTTATCGGCGTGGTCAAAGCCGGGGCCCAAGCCGCCGCGCGCCTGGCCCCGAAAGGAACCATCGCGGTCATCGGCACCAAATCAACGATCGCCAGCTCGGTTTACGCCAAAGAAATTAAAAAAATCGCTCCCAGGGCCACGGTGCTCGGCCAAGCCTGCTCCTTATTCGTTTCTTTAGTGGAAGAGGGGTGGCTCAATCATCCGGTAACGGATCAAACGGCTCGCATTTACCTATCGGGCTTAGCCCGGAAAAAACCGGATGTCCTGGTTTTAGGCTGCACGCATTACCCGATGCTTGAGCCCGCGATCGCCAAGTTGTTCAAACGAACCACCCCGATCGTGGATTCACCGACGGCCGTGGCCTTTAACGTTCAAGAAAAACTGATGGAAATGAATTTGGCGGCTGCCGGAAAAACCCGAGGCGCGAAAGTCCGATTTTTCGTCAGCGACGACCCCGAAGGTTTCCGGCGCGCGGCGCGCCTATTCTTGGGCGGCCCGCTTCCGGGTCCCGTCCGGCTGGTCCGTTTTTAGCTTAAGCCGGACTGCCTGTGGGACAAAATCCGCATGATTCCGACGGAAACCGTGGCAGCTCACAAGACCTCACTCGATAGCCAACCGACCCATGCCCATGCCATTTTCCAAAACCCCGAAGTTGTCGAGGAGGAACTGCGCACCTTCGTCGGGGGATCACCTTTGATTGTTGCACATTAAAATTTTGCGGGAATGCGTTAAATCTTTTCTAGCTGAGCCCGATCGTAGTAGTGCTCGAGAATCTGCTTGTAGCTTTGGCCCTTTGAGGCGCGGCCAGCGGCTCCGTATTGACAAAGCCCCACGCCATGCCCCCAGCCTGCGCCGTAAAAAATAAATTCGGTTGGATTTCCTTTTTCGTCCCGTTCTGTTTCCACCATAAAGAGGGTGCTCCGCATGGAGCCAAAGCCCAAGGTTTTGCGGATGCGATGCTCCCGGTTAAGTTCTACCCTGCCTCTTTTGCCTTCGACCCATACTTCTTTTGCATGGCCTGATTTGCTGCGGCCGACAACCAGAATTCTCTGAATTTCTCCAATGGGGCTAATCCGGCTGGCCATTTCTTGAATCTCCTTGGCAGGTATTACGCGAACCCAGCGAAATCGCGCCGCTTGTCCGTCTTTGCCAAAGTTGCAATATGCCTGCGGCTTTCTCTTTAGCCAAAGATCAAGCTGCCAGGGCATTCGGGGGCCGCCGGAAGCCACCTCTTCGTCCAGTTTTCCCTTGAGATAAGAAATATCTGCCCATCCCAAAACCTCCCCGGAATCCTGGGTGTGCCCACCGCAGTTTGAGGCATAAGGGGTCTGCGCCAGCCGGCCCTTAAAGCGGAGCACTTGGCCCTGGGTCTCTTGGGCAACCTGTCTTGATCGGGGGGTTTCAGCTGGGATGCCTCCATAAACTTGGCAGTGTTGGCCGTCGCAAAGATCAAAACCTTGATGGCGGTGGGAATGGTGCTTAGCAATGTAGAGGGCATGCGTTCTGGCGATCACGGCCTGGGCTTTCAAGGCTTCCAAGGGAAAACTGGAAGGCATCTCGTGCGTGATAACACCATAGAGATAGTCTTCAAGGGAAATTTCATTGACAAGGTAAAGGCCGCGTCCTTGCCTTCGTATTTCCACCTTGCCTTTGTATTGTCTGTCGCCGACCTCGGACCAGGAAAATCCCTGGGCCATGCGCACGTTGTAAAAAATCAAGGAATCCTTCGCCGGATCCTTGGGGCGAATGGCAATAGCGCTATTAAATCGCAGGAGCCTTGCTTGATTGGCGTCCGATACCTCGAAGAAGTCTTGGGTATTAAGCCGGGTCAGGAATTTTTCGTTCGCAGGGCCTTCTTTAAGGCTTTTGCCTGTTGCGGGATCTATGACTTCAAAGGGCCCCGTACATCGGAAAACAATGGCGCGAAGTTGGAGAGGATCGCCGCCCGCGTCAGAGCCGAGCCCGATTCTTAAGACAGGATGCTTGTCATAATCTGGGGCCCGCTCAACGGGACGTGGCTCCTTCAAAGCCAATGGCGGAATAATTTTTTCCGGCGGCTCCGTGATCAACTTGGCCAGGGCTTTTTGCCGGCTCTGGGCCTCCCGGTGATAGGGCTCGGCATTTAAGATCAAGGTGTGCTGCCTCCAGGCATCATTGAAATTTCCCAGTTTCTGGTAAATCCTTCCCAAGGAAAGGCGCAGTTCCAAAGAGGCGTCATCGGCCACATACGCTTTTTTGTAAGCGTCAATGGCTTTGGGCCAATTTTCTTCTTTTTCCCAAATGCGGGCTAGATAAATCCAGGCCAGGGCGTTCTCCGGCGAGGCTTGGATTATGCTTTCCAAGGTTTTGATGGCTTGAGAGGAGATTCCCATTTCCCATTGAAGCCTGGCTAAACCAATGGCAGCCTGCTCATAATTGGGATGGATGCTTAGGGCTTTTTCGAATGCGCCTCGGGCCTTGTCGTAGCGTTTTTCTCTTAAAGCGGCCCGTCCAAAAGCAGCCTGAATATGAGGGTTGTTAGCTGAGCGGGAAGCTGTGTCTTCAAGCAAGGCTAGAACTTTTTCATTTTGCCCCAATTCCCCATAAATGACGGCGGCGTTGAGGGATGCGGAGGTATCGAAGGAAACGCGGCTTGCCTCCTCAAAAATTTTGGCAGCTTGGGATAGCTTCCCCGCTTGATATAAATCCACGCCTTTTTGACTCCAGGAACTACCAGGGGGCCATTTGTATTCTTCCTTAAGGGGGTTTTCGGCCTGGGATGTTTGTTTCAGATCGCCAGGCGCTAACGCGATTTCTTTCAATGAAGGCGCGATAGACGCGGGCGTTTTAACTGTCTTAATAGCGCAACTGGCCATCGTGAGAATAGCGGCGCAAAAAATCAATCCGAAAAAGTATTTTTTCACAGCAATTTTATTTTACGAAGCGTCAGAGAAGTTTGCGCCAAAAAAAGTTTTCAAAACGAGGAGGCTTCAGAAGAAAAGGAAAAGAATCCCATGGAATCAGCTTCTGGGCGGCAAACGGACCAGGGTTTCCGCCCTCCTGTTTTGCGCCCAACAGGATTCCTCGGGCTCTTCGCAAACAGGTTTTTCTTCCCCGTAGCTCAAGGTGGACATTTTTTTCATGCGCACGCCCAGCGACTTGTAGTAGTCCCGGATCGCTTTCGCGCGGCGGCTGCCCAGACCCAGGTTGTATTCCGTCGTTCCTCGTTCATCGCAGTGGCCTTCGATTTTTATTTCAGCGTCAGGCCGGGACTTAATCCAGGCCGCGTTTCTATAGAGAATTTCCCTGGCCTCGGAGCTTAGCTCGGCCTTGTCAAAGTCAAAATGGATCGTTTCAAGCTCCGGAGTTTTGCGGTATTCCTTGCCCCGAAGCGAGGCTTCCTCTTCGTCTTGAGACTGCGCCGCCGCTTTTTCTTGATCCAGGGCGTCTTTTTTAACCAGCGCTTTCTTGGCGCAGCCTGATGTCACGAGCCACGTCGCCATTAGACTAAGCGCGGAAAGATAGAATAGTTGTTTTACGCCTTTCACGCAAACCTCCTGCTATTTTTTCTTGATTGTTTTGGATTTCTTTTGGCTTTGCTCTGCTTTAAGCTTGGCCTCCTGGGCGCTTCGGCCAGCTGATTTGGCAAGCCTGGAAGCTGCGGAGTAATCCTTTTTTTGGAGTTTTTGTCTGGCGGATGCAATCTGTGATTCGGCCTCGCTTAACTCCGTTGAGGCGTAAAGATCCGCTTTTGCCTCTCGGGCTGAGCGGATTTCGGATTCAGCCATCGCTATATTGCTGGTCGCCGAGGTTTTCATCTCTTTCTTTGCGTTCAGGGTGGCGCAGCCCGGTCCCAGCGCCAAAGCCAGAGAAATGAAACCGTACGCGATGATTCCGCGTTGCATGAACTTCATCATCATCTCCTTTTAGCCGCCGTCGTTTTTTTCTGGGTTTTCTTGTCTTTGCTTCCCAAAGATTTTTTCCTGCTTTCCGCATCAGATTGGGCCCGCCTAGCTATCTCGCTGGCTTTGCCAGCTTCCTTTTTGGTTAAGGAATAATCTCCATCCTTAAAGTGGGACTCAGCTTTTTGAAGCCTGGACTCAGCATCCATGAATGTCCCATAAGCCAGTTTCTCGGCACCGGCGCTTCTGGCATTGGCAATGCTGGCCTTGGCCGCATCTAGGCTGCCAAGAGCATCCTGCTTGGCCTTGCCGCAGCCGGATAAAGTTGCGAGCATGATCAAACCCAAGGCGGTCAAGCCTAAAATTCCGCTATTCTTTTGCATCAATTCCTCCCTATTAATCTCACCACAGGCGTTAACGTTGACGCCCTAATGGAATATACGAACGAGATAAAAAAAAGTTCCCGAGGTTTTCCCAAAAGTGGCAGAATCATTAAACAGCCCAAGGAACTTTTGACCATGTTCACTCGTATCTTTAATAAAGAGCCTTCAAACAACAATTCAAAACTCGCGCTCTTTGAGAGGCTTCTTAAAGAACATGGAGACAAGGTGCATAGCTTGGCATGCCGCTTAACAGGCAACAAGGATTTAGCCGCGGATTTGACCCAGGAGGCTTTCTTGAGGGTTTTAGAAAACATCGAGCGCTACGACACCTCAAAGCCTTTTGAAAACTGGGTCCATGTCATCTTAAGAAACCTTTACTTTGATTGGATCAAGCGCTATGAAAATTCGCACGCTGTTTCACTCAACGGCCATAAAGATGGAAACAATAGGGAGCTTGGCGAAATCTTGCCGTTGCCCGAGGCTGACCCTTTGGGGCAGGCTATGAATCGGGAAAAGCAGACGTTGGTTCAAAAAGCGCTCAAGGCGCTGCCGGCGGAATTTAGAATGCCCCTTCTCCTCTGCGACAGCGAAGATTTGTCCTATGAGGAGATCAGCCGCATATTGAATTGCCCCATTGGCACCGTGCGTTCGCGCATCCATAGGGCCAGGAAAATGCTCAAAGAGATTCTGCAACCGAGCGCCGGAGGGATTCTTTCATGAATTGCAACGAAGCCGGGAATCTGCTCTGCGCGTATTTGGACCGTGATCTTGGCAGCGCTGAAACTAAAGCTTTGGAGGCGCATCTTGGCGAATGCTTTGGTTGCGCCAAAGAGCTAGAGAGTTTGCGTCAAGCCAAGAGTTTGCTTCAAGGCGAGCCGTCTTTTGCCATGCCGCCCGATCTTAGGCGCTCATTGATCCAAGAGGCTCGGCAACGCCTGGCTTCAAGGCCTTCCGGGATCTTGCCAAGATTCATTTTAAGACCCGCCATCGCTTTCTCTTTTGTCGGGGTCGTCCTTGCATTTGGCCTATGGCTTTATAAAGATCGTGGCGGGAAAGAGGCGGTGCCTCTTGATCTTTTTCTGGCCGAGCATACCCGAAGCGTCAGCCGCGCCACCTTGGCGCGAAGAACCGTGGCTGCAGCAAGCCCCTATTACTCGCTTCAAGCGGTGATCAATCCATGAGAATTTTCCGCCCATCTATTGTGTTTGGGTGGCTTGTTCTATTGCCTGGCGTATTAAAAGCCGGCGAACTTGAGTCTAAAAACCTATTTCTCCTGGCTACCAAAGCCCCATCCGTCTCCTATAAGGGGACGCGAACCATCATTACCTGGTTTGGCAGTGAAAGCCAGGCTGTCGAGGCCAAGGTTTATTTTAAGCCGCCTAACTTGTGGCGTCAGGAAATATTAAACCCTCAAGGCCAGGTCAGCCGCGTCGTGATCCAAAATAAAGAGGCGGAATGGATTTGGGAAGAGGAATCCAAAACTTTGATCAAGCGGCCGGCCCTTAGTTTAGGCAATGATTCTTTGCTTAATTGGACTCTGGCCAATTACGACGCTTTAGCCAAAGGCTACGATGAAATCATGGGTAGAAACGCCGCCATCGTGGAGCTGACGCCGCAGCATCGAGGAAGCCCCGGTCGCACGGTCTGGGTTGACCCCGCGACCGGCATTGTCCTTAAAATCAAACAAGCAAATCCCGATGGCTCTTTGGTTACGGAGGTCCATTTTACGGAGATTGATGTTGAGTCCGAATTGCCCGAAAGCCTTTTTGAACCACCCAAGGCTTCGCAAGATCAGATTATTATTGATGAGCCCAGGCCGGTTGTTCGCGGCCCCGGAGAACTGCCGGAGGGTTTTAGACAGATTTCTTGGATAGATGGCTTTCCCAGCGGTTTTCATTTGACCAAGGCAACGCTGATGCCTCTAGGAGAAGAAGAAAAAGCGCTTCATTTCCAATATAACGACGGATTGAGCGTTCTTTCGTTTTTTGTCTCGCCAAGGCCGATTCAAGCCGGGCCGCGGTCTCATCAAGTGGTCTTAACCCAATATGAGGACCCGGGCTTTATCACATCCACTTCCGCCGGCAGCGTTCTTGAGTGGGAGCAAGAGGGTCATTATTTTCTTTTGGTCGGTGAACTCAGCCAAACAGCGCTTCAAGAAATCATGGAATTTATCCGCAACCGGTCCTAGACCAAAATGCTGCTGTACCAATGGTGCAATTACTGGGGCAGCGAATGCGTAGCAAGCCGCGTAGCAAAAATGAATTTCTCGACGGAGTGTAATCGTCCGTGGGACACAATCCACATGGTTCCGACGGAAACTGTGGCCAGTTTTTAGCTTAGGGTCCGTTAAGCCGAAACCCAGTCGGGGATGCCTTCCCAATCCCGCTTGGGCGTATAACCGTACAATTCCTTGAGCGTCTTAAAAACATTGGGACCCGCGCTTAATTCCACGTCCTCGGCCGTAAATTGCGATGGGTGCTCATAGCCGCAGGCATGGGTCAAGGCCATGAGCTCATTCCTGAAGGACTGGCAAAAACGGGCGAAACGCTTGGCTTGAAGCGAAGGGACCAACCCGCGCTCGAGCCACGGGTTATGGGTGGTGACTCCGGTCGGGCAACGGTCGCTATGGCATTGTTGCGCTTGAATGCAGCCGATGGCCAGCATGGCCTCACGGGCGATATTGATTAAATCCGCTCCCAAACAAAGGGCTACCACCGCGCGATCGGGAAATCCCAATTTGCCGCTGCCGATCCAAATCACCCGATCAGCCATGCCTTCGTTCAAAAAAATCTGATACACCCTGATAAAGCCGATTTTAAAGGGAAGAGAAACATGATCCGCGAACGTCAAGGGCGCGGCGCCCGTGCCCCCCTCCCCGCCGTCGATGGTGATCCAGTCCGGGCCTTTGCCCGTGGCTTTCATTTCCATGGCCAGCTCCTTCCAAAAATCGCCGTGGCCCACCGCGGATTTGATGCCGACCGGAAACCCGGTCGCGCCCGCGATTTCTTCGATAAAAGCGACCATTTCGCGGGCGTTATGAAACCGGCTATGCGAATTTGGGCTGATGCAGTCGACGCCCGAGCGCACCCCGCGAATCGCCGCGATTTCTGCCGTGACTTTTTTCCCCGGCAGCACGCCGCCTTTGCCGGGCTTGGCGCCTTGGGAAAGCTTGATCTCAATGCCCCGGACAGCGGGGTGGCTGGCGGTTTCGAGCAGCTTATCCATGGAAAAACGGCCGTCCAAATCCCGGCAGCCGAACATCCCGGTGCCGATCTGGTAGATGACGTCGGCGCCATGGCGATGATGAGGCGAGAGCCCCCCTTCGCCGGTATTGTGGTAGCAGCCGGCTTCTTTCGCGCCTTTATTAAGCGCCTCCACGGCGCTGGCGGACAGGGAGCCGAAACTCATCGCCGAAATATTAACGATGCTTTTTGGCCGCCAGGCTTTCCTGCGCCCATGCGTCTCGCCCAGAACTTTGGCGCAAGGAATTTCATGGAGTTTATCGTGAATGGAGGCGGTGAAACTCACCTCGCCGTAAGGAAAAACGGAATGTTTGATGATGGGATAGCCGATGCCGTAAATTTGATCATCCGTCCCGAAGCCGAAATAGTTATTTTGCCCGCGCGCGGAGCGGTAAATCCAGTCCCGCTCCGAGCGGTTAAACGGCGCCTCTTCACGGTTGCCGGCGACGATGTACTGTCTTAACTCAGGGCCGAGTTCGATTAAAAGATAACGCAAATGCCCGACAACCGGAAAATTGCGCAGCACATTGTCGCCGCTGAAAAAAACATCATAAACGGCCACGGCAGCCAAAATAACGGCAATAACGATCCCCCCCGTAAGCAGCACGGACTTATTATTCTCTTTTTTTAAGGGACCTAAGGGTCTGTTAAGGAATTAATGATCAATTTGGAGGCCCAGATTTGTACCGGATGCTAGGCGTAAGGAGCGCAGCGTGCCTGAAAGGCACGTCAGCG